>DAISIS010000147.1:0-11370 GCA_036821925.1 Pirellulaceae bacterium | reverse complement strand
GGTGGGATCGTGGGGGCCTTTGCGCGGCAGGGGTCGTTTCTGCATTCGGCGCTGTCGGCACTGTCGCCAGACGACGTGGTGGCGTTGTTCGCGGCCGAGGGGGTGGCTGCAAAGGTCGAACCGGGCGGCAAGGTATTTCCGGCGAGCGATCGGGCGTACGATGTGCTTGCCGCGTTGCGCCGCCGGTTGCAGCGAAGTGGCGCGGCGCTGGCGCTGGATGAGCCCGTGATTGACGTGCTGCGTGTGGCGGAAGGCTCCGGTTTCACGATCGTCACGCCGCGCCAGCAGCTGTCTGCAGCCCGCCTGGTGCTCGCGACCGGCGGGAAGTCGTATCCGGGGTGCGGCACGACCGGGGACGGATACGGCTGGGCCGCCCGGCTGGGGCACACGGTGATCAACCCGCGTCCGGCACTTGCGCCGCTGAAAACCTCCAGCGGCTGGGTCAAGACGCTGCGTGGTGTGACGGTGCCGGACGTGCGGGTGCGCGTGACAGATGGAGTGCGGGCGGTGTCGGGGGCCGCGGTGGGGGACGCGCGGCGGGCCGAGCAGCGCGGGTCGCTGCTGTTCGCACACTTCGGTCTTTCCGGTCCTGTGGCGATGGACGTGAGCTGCGTTGTGTCGGCGCACGAGGGGCCAGATCCTCTCTGGCTGGAGTGCGACTTCCTGCCCGATGTGCGGCAGGACGTGCTGGACCGGGAACTGCAGGACGTGGCGGCCCAGCGCGGCCGGAAGCAGGTGGTGGCGCTGCTGGCTTCGCGACTGCCGCGCCGGCTGCTCGACGCACTGCTGGCCGAGGCGGGCGTGCCGGCGCTGCGCACGGCGGCCGAACTCAGCCGCGCGGAACGTGCCCGCCTCGTGGCGGCGCTCAAGGCGACGTCTCTTCCACTCGCGGGAACGCTGGGGTTCGAGAAAGCCGAAGTCACCGCCGGCGGCATCGCGCTCAAGGAAGTCGACTCCCGCACCATGCAGAGCCGAATCGTCCCCCACCTCTACCTCGCCGGTGAGGTGCTGGACCTCGACGGACCGATCGGCGGCTACAACTTCCAGGCCGCCTTCAGCACCGGTTGGCTGGCGGGCGAGAGCGTCTGACGTCAGACGTGCAGCGCTTCGCCCGGTACGAATCGCTGCAGGATCGCCCGCACCTCGGCACGCTGGGGTGGCAGGAAATGATTGAACGGTTCTGCCATGAAGTCGCTGCAGATGCCCATCAGTGACAGCGCGCTCTTGGTCGCCTTGATATACCGCGAGGCATACTTGCCGACCGTGTAGATGTCCTGGAACGCATGAATCTGCTGCGTCAACTGTTCGGCCCGCTCCATGTCGTGACTCGCCGTCGCTTCGTAACAGTCGGTGAACAGTCGCGGCAACACATTGGAGCCGCCCGCGACGCCGCCGTCGCCGCCGAGTTGGACGGCGGCGGAGAGGAGGTGTTCCGGGCCGATCAGCACGGACCAGTCCGGACGCACGCGGCGCCGCAGGGCCACCAGTGCGGCGAAATACTCGAGATCGCCGCTGCTGTCCTTGACGCCCAGGATGGTGCCGATCTCCGCCAGGCGTTCCAGAGTGTCGATCTCGAAGGCGACTTTCGTCAGGCTGGGCATATTGTAGAGCATCAGCGGCAGGGGCAGTTCCTGGGTCAGATGCTGTACGTAGGTCATCAATTCGGTCTGCCCCGCAGGGAAGTAGTATGGCGTGGACAGCACCACGGCGTCGGCGTGCGCTTCGGAAGCTACCCTGGCCAACTTGAGCGACTCGACGAACGCCGTGTCCGTGATCCCGACCAGCACGGGCACGCGATGCCCAACCAGCTGACAGGTTCTGGCGATCAGTTCGCTGCGCAGCCGATAGCTCAGACTCGGCGCCTCCCCCGTACTGCCCAGGATAAAGACGCCCTGCACCCCGCCAGCGATGACGTGCTCCACCAGACGCTGCAGCCCGGACTCGTCCAAGGTGTCGCGATCCAGCAACGGAGTGACCAGTGGTGTGACGATCCCCCGGAACCGCCGGTGCTTGAAAACGTCATGTTCGGTCACGGTATTCCCCCATTTCGTCATCGAGGTGCTTGTTGGTGGCCGCCGGTATTGTAGCAGATGCAGGTTTTTGGGGAGTGCAAGGGAGCCCGTCCGAGGGCAGGCGGCGCGTCTGCGCCGGGGGCAGCGGGGGTGTCCTACTTGCCGGCCGGCTGGACCATGCCCTGCCGGATCTCCAGCAGGATCTTGGGGAGCAGGACGATGCCCGAGTAGTGATCGACCGGCAGGATGATGTGGTGAGTGGCGGGGAGGCGGGCCGCGTTGGCCAGCGCCTGGGAGCAGGCCGGTGGCACCACATCGTCCAACTCGCCGCTGTACAGCCAGGTGGACTGCGGGGCGATCCGGTGGGCGAGTCGGAGTGGCTCGATACCGCGCGTCAGTTCGCGCAGTTTCGCACCTTCGATGCCGGCCGCTTTGAGCTTTTCGCGCAGCACTGCGGAATCGCGCGCTCCCTGCTCGATCACCGCGTGCAGGTTGCCTCCCGCCAGCAGGATGAACACACGGTCATAGCCGCGGTCCAGGCCGGCCACCGTGGCCGTGACGAACCCGCCCAGACTGGTTCCCTGCAGTCCGATAGCTGCGGTGTCCACGCCCGGCAGGCTGGCGACTGCATCACGCGCCCGGCGCACATCGGCGACAGCCTGCCGCAACGTGTCGAATGTGCTGGCCGCCTGCGTAGCGGTGGTTGATTTCCGCACGCCGTAGCCGGGCAGCTGGATCAGAAAGGTGTGCAGCTCGAGCGCCTGCAGGCCCCGGGCAATCATCCGCCCCACCGGCATGTTGCGCCCGGACTCGTGCACCACCACGACGGCCGGAACGCGGCGCAGGTTGCGCTCACGGTCCCGCACGGCATACCATTCCATGGCCACCAGGTCGTTCGCGGCCTCACCCGTGGCGACAGGCGACGGGAACCGCACGAGGAAATCACCATACCCGCGCTGCGCCTCCTCACACCAGACTTCAAACTCCGCGGGGGGCCAACTCAGCCCTGCCAGGCACTGCCGCGCGTCGTCCGAGGACTCGTCGCCACAAGCCAGCGTGTCCTGCGCCGCATAGCGACTTCCCACCTGGACCGGCACGTCCGCTCCCGCCAGCGGCACAACCCACCAGCTCGCGACACACAGGACCGCCACACTGCCACGCGATCCACGAGCCAGCCAATCCTCAGCCTGCATCAGCGTGTCCCCCGCACGGTTGGCACGAGAGGTGGGACCGGAGGGACCCACACCGCGCGTGCCCGACCCTCTGATTGTACGTGACACGCGCGCGGGCGGGGAGGCAATCGCGTCCGTGCGGCACATCCCGACGCGCCCCGATCCGTTACAATGGCCACCGTCGTCACACGCGACAGCTTCCGGACAGCGACAGCTTCCGGACAGCGACAGCGTCCCGTGTGGCGTGGCGAGCGGGCGGGGGACCGCCCCATAACACAAACACACACGCGTCCTGCCGGAGCCCTGCGATGAAACGGTTGCTGTCTGTGATCCCGCTTGCCGCCTGCCTGGTCCTCCCAATCGGATCGACTGCATCGCAGGAGATCGAGGAGACCGGCCCCCGGCTGGCCGACAAGACGCTGGTCGTGTGGGTGGCCCCAGCGAATCTGACTCAGACGGGTGGATCGGCGCTGACGGTCAACGATACGACGATCGATCGTTTCGACGGCATCGTGTTTGCCGAACGCGCACCGCGCGTCTGGATGGCCGGCAGCAACGGCTACAGCCGGACACACGCGGACCAGTCGGCATGGCCGCAGGAGACCGCGGACCCCGGCACGTTTGTGCAGATGGCTATTGTCTACCAGCAGCAGCAGATCACCATCTATCGCGATGGTCAGGTGTATGCGTCCTATGTGACGGATGGCGAGCCGTACACCTTCGGACTGAACACCGCGATTGTGTTTGGTCCCCGGCATCTGTCGCCGGGGGTGGACGGGTTCTTCGGCAAGGTGCGCGATGCGCGGGTCTACGACCGGCCGCTGGACCAGGCGACGATTTCCCGGATGGAGCCGGGGAAACCTGTAGCGGGGGTCGAGCCCTGGGCCTGGTGGGACTTCTCGCGGAGCGGAACGTACGACTGCGCCGGGCGCTTCAATCAGGTGAAACTGGCCGGCGGAGCGGTCATCGAGGAGGGCTGCCTGGTATTGCGGGGGCGTGCGCCCATGATGCTCGCGACGATCGATCCCGCGGATGGGGCGCGCGTCGCCGATACGCCCCGCCCCTGGTCGCCAGCCGGTCCCGTGCCGGAACCGGTCGTGCAATCGACGCGGTTGCTGCGGGAGAAGCTGCTCGCGGACCGCTATCGTCCGCGGTATCACTTCTGCGTACCGGAGGACATGGGCATGCCGGGGGATCCGAACGGCTGTTTCTACGCGCGCGGTCGGTACCACCTGATGTATCTCTACAATCGCCGCGCGGCCGGGTTCTGCTGGGGGCACCTGTCCAGCCACGACCTCGTGCACTGGCGCCATCATCCGGATGCGATCGGGCCGGGCGACGGCGACGAGGGGTGTTTCAGCGGTGGAGGGTTCGTGGACGACGACGGCGCCGCCTATCTGACGTACTGGATGCTGTGGGGCGCCAAGGGGATCGGCCTGGCGCGCAGCGCGGATGCGGACTACGATCTGTGGCAGAAGCCGGCAGCCAATCCGATCATCCCGTCGACCGAATGGGGCCTCACCCAGACACAGGATGCGGCGGGCCAACCGCTGGTCTACGGTTCGGCTGACCCCTCCAACATCTGGAAGCAGGACGGCAAGTACTACGTGCTCACAGGTAATCTGCTGGTGCTGGACAAGTATGGGCGCCACGCCGACGCGCCGGCGTCCCTCAAAGGTGACCGCCTGTATCTGTTTCAGTCCACCGATCTGGCGAGCTGGAGTTACCAGGGGGTGTTTTACGAACGCAATCCGGACTGGACCGGCGAGAACGAAGACAACATGTGCCCCAGCTTTCTGCCTCTGCCGAGCGCGGCGGATGGCGGGGCGGCGAGCGGCAAGCATCTGCTGCTGTTCATCAGCCACAACAGAGGTTGCCAGTACTACATTGGCGACTATGACACCCGGACGCAGCGGTTCCTGCCGCTGAATCACGGCCGGATGTCCTGGGTCGACAACACCTATTTCGCGCCGGAGGCGCTCGTCGATGGTCAGGGGCGCCAGGTCATGTGGGCGTGGCTCACCGACAATCCGGCGGGTGAGGAGGAGCGTGGATGGTCGGGCGTCTATGGTCTGCCGCGCACGCTGTGGCTGGGGGAGGATGGCACGCTGCGCATGGCGCCGGTCCAGGAGCTGGAAACGCTGCGCGCCGATGAACGGACGTGGCGCGACGTGACACTCACCGACGCCGCCGTCACGCAACTGGACGGTGTGGCCGGTGATGCCTGCGAGTTGGAACTCGTCATCGACGCTGCCACGGCGCACAGGTATGGTGTCCAGGTGCGCATGTCGCCCGGCGGCGAAGAGCAGACGCGGTTGTACTACGACGCGCAGCAGCAATGCCTCTGCTTTGACGCGACGCGCAGTGGCGTGGAGGGCCGCCGCGTGCTGGAACAAGCGCCCTTGGCGCTGCACGCTGGCGAACCGCTGCGGCTGCGCGTGTTCGTCGATCGGTGCGTGGTCGAGGTGTTTGCCAACGACCGCCAGGCCATTGGCCGCCGCGTCTATCCGGGACGTCCGGACAGCCTGGGCATCGCGCTGTTTGCCGAGGGGGGAGATGTGCATGCCGCCCGCGTCACCGCCTGGCGGATGATGCCTGCCAACCCCTACTGAAGCTGACGCTGGTTCCGTTGTTGCTGCGGCTGCCGTCCGCGGTGCCTGCCGGTCAGAGTGCCCGCTGCAGGATCTCGGTGAGTTCTTCCGGCTCCAGCCGGAGCGGGTTCCCCTGCATGCTGCTGGCCCGCGCGGCGCTCTCCGTCACGGCGGCAAAGTCCGCCTCCGTCAGCCCGTAGGTGCGGAGCGGAGGGACCCCCAGATCACGGCACAGGTCCTGGACCCACTGCACGCCGTCGGCGGCTTGGGCCTGGGGGCTGCCGGTGAGGAACTGCGCGACTTCTGCGTACCGCTGGCAGGCCGGGTTATCGCGATCGCGCTGGGTGAGCGCCCGCACGTTGACGTCCATGACGTGCGGGAGCAGTGCGGCGCACGTCGCGCCGTGGGGTGCGGGGAACATGCCGCCCAGGGGCCCGGCCAGGCCATGCGCGGCGCCCAGTTTCGCGTTGGCCAGCGCCAGCCCGCCAAAGAGGCTGACGAGGGCCATGTCCTCGCGCGCGGCGGCGTCGCTGCCGCAGTCATACACGCGGCGCAACGACCGTGCGGCCCGCTGCATGCCCTCGCGGCACAACGCATCGGTCAACGGGTTGGCTCCGCGGGACACGTACGGCTCGATGACCTGCGTCAACGCGTCGAGGCCGGTGGAGGCGGTGATGTGGGGTGGCACCGAATAGGTCAACTCGGGATCGACGATGGCCAGGCAGGGGAGCATCAACGGGCTGCGCAAGCTGACCTTCACTCTGTGTGCGGGTGCCGCCAGCACTGCGTTCCGCGTCACTTCCGCCCCCGTACCTGCCGTGGTCGGGATCGCGATGCACGGTGCGGCCCTCTGCGTGATCGGCTTGCCGCCGCCGATGACCTCCAGGTAGTCGAGCGGTTGCCCGCCGTTGGTCAACAGCGCGGCGATGGCTTTGCCCGTGTCCAGCACGCTGCCGCCGCCGAAACCGATCAGCACGTCGCAGGCCGCATCGCGCGCCAGCTGCACGCCGTGCGCGACCAGGTCCACGGTCGGTTCGCCCGCGACCGTCATCGTGGTGACGTGCAGGTGCCGCGCGTCCAGCTGCACGCGCAGCGGGAGCGCCAGGTCCGCCGAGTCGGTGGTGATCAGCAGCGCGCGGCGGCCCAGGTCGGCCACGGCCGCACCGGCCTGCGAGATCGCTCCTGTACCGAACACAATGCGCGTGGCGGTGGCGAATTCAAATCGCATCGGCCATCTCCCAGCGAGGCTCAGCAGGATGGACGGGGGAATACTTCACGCTGGAACGCGGCTCCGCCATCATATCGGCGACCGCGTCGCGCCAGGCCGCGTAATGCGCGGTCTCCTTGTGCCGGGCCGGGTCGTCGGTCGTGCGGTAGACCTCGATCAGCACGAACCGTGCGGGATCGTCGGCCTGCTGGATCACGTCGAAACGCACAATACCCGGCTCTTTCACACTCTGCGAGGCATTGGCGAGCGTAGCCTGGCGGAACGCCTCAAGACACTCCGCTTTGACGTGCACGTGTACATGGACAATCAGCATGGCTGGCGGACCTTTCATATGACAAATGTGTGACAATCCAGACGGTCGGGCAGGTGTCCCCATCTACGGCCGGCTTCGGCGCCGAGTCAGCGCCGGGCGTCGAGACCCTGCCAGCGGTGCTTCCAGCCGCCCGGCGCGGGGCTCTCGACCACCATGTAGTTCCCCTCCCGCCAGCACTTCAACGGTCGCCCGTTCTCATCCTGGAGATAGCGTGCGGGCAGGATGCCTGCATCGACCAGTGTCTGCAGTGTATCGGGCAGGTCGCCGTAGGCCAGGCGATAGGCGTACAGAGCGCGGCCGATACCGAGCCGCACGAAGTGCGCCTCGTGATGCGTCTTGACGTCGCGGCTGCCTGGCGGAGGCAGCTTCAGCAGACGCAGCATCTCGGCGGCCATCGGCCTGGCCTGTGGCGGCGCGCCAGGGTCCGCCACATTGCGGGCCTGGAACGCCAGCGTGTGCGCTCCTTTCCGCAACGCGAGCGGACCGAGCGGCAGATCCAGTTCCGCTTCCTCCGGCGCGTGAAAGTCACCCTCCAGGACGCGGCTGTCGTCAATCCAGATGTCGTAGCGCCCGAACTCCGGGCCCCGCAAGGCGGTCAGACGCAGCACGTAGTTTCCATCCTCTTCCACCGTAAACGGCAGGGTCAACCGTGCATCCACCTCGGTGTTCGGCCAGGCCAGCAGCGGCCGCGCGCCGAAGAATCCCTGCGTCTGCACCGCGACCTGGGCGGCCCCCGTCGTCTCGGCCTGCCGGAACACGCGGACCAGATGCTGATGGACCCACGGCACACGTCGTTCCGGCCAGGGTGGCAGCTGTGCGAACCGCTGCGGCGCTCCGGTCTGGTACCAGAACGCGACACTGCTGATGAACTCCGGCCGCTCCACATAGAAGCCGGCCAGGTCGTCGTCGTAGTTGCCCTTGTGTTCGATCGCCACCCGCAGCGAACTGGTGAATCCGACCGGATCGAGCACGTGCCAGCGGTAGAACACGCCACTGTCCCCCGCGCGATAGCCTTGCCAGCGCGGCTGGCCGAACCAGGGGCCTGTGCGCGGGCGAAACCCCCAGGCGTCGTTGAAGTAGTCCTCGCTCCCGGTCCCCTGCAGGCTGGGCACCTCCTCGCCATCAATGTAGAAGAAATCATCTCCCTCGCCGAACCAGCCGTCCTGCGCCATCGTGACGGACATCACGGTACCGACGAACTTCCCTGTGCCGGCCAGGTCGGCGATCAAGTAGTCGCGTTCCGCTGCCGCCGGATACTCCTGCCGGTACTGGGCATGGAAGTACGGCGTCTCGGGGGGAAGCTGGTCGAGCTGGACCCAGTCGATCTGCCAGTAAAGCCCCGCGCCGCGATCCGGGTTGTCGTTGGTGATGACGATGCGTGCCGATTCGGCGAACGGCATCCGCCAATAGCAGGTCAGGGACCCGGTGGGCGAGACCTGGACCGGCACGCTCTCAACCGGCGCGGGCTGCCCCTGGCCGACCGCGAAGAAATCGCCCAGCGGCACTTCCACCCCCGGCTCCTGCCGGCCGTCCCAGAAGATGCGCAGACTCAGCGCGTGGAGTTCATTGGCCCAGCCCGCGTGGCTGGTGAACCACATGTGCTGGATGACGCCGGGTCCTTGGAGCAGCGGCACCTCCAGCACCTGACCGGGCTGGAGCCAGGTCATGTCCAGGTTGGCGTCGTGCCACTGCGGCTGCTCGTTGCTCGATACGCGGCGATTGCGCCCGACCGGCGGTCCGACCAGCGCGCTCAGCGCATCGTGGAACGGCAGGGTGCCCGCGGCGCTGGCGGCAGCGACCCACACCGCATCGTTCATGTACGCCTGCACATACTCGTAGGTCAACAGGCCTTCGCGGCTGTCCCCCGCCGTGTTGCGGATCAGGAACACGCCGCCGCCCGGCTGTGCGGGATCGTCGCGGTACCCGACCAGCAGCACGCTGTGCCCGTCCCGCACGCGATCCCGCGGGCACATCTGCAGCACGCCGTCCACCCACTGCTGCTCCTTCGGCCACAGGAATCCGCCACAGACCGGATGCCGGCACGCCAGCGTCTTCTTGATCTGCAGGAACTGCTGCTCGTTGAGCCCGTGGTGCGGGTTCCAGGGCTTGATCCAGTGCATGTGCAGGCCGAGCGTCTGGAGCGACCTGGCCTGCTCGATGGCACGCGGGGAGGGCTGTGCGGCCGGGTCGAACTGATCCTGATAGGGCATGTCCGCTTCCGGGCACACGCCGAACGCCGTGAAGCCCCGCCACAGATCGGAGAAGAACCCGCCATCCTCTGCATCGCGCGTCGCTCTGTTGGCAGCCCAGTTCAGGAACTCGACACTCAGCGGCGGCGCATGACCCAGCGTGTCTGCCACCGCGTATTCGATCGCGCCGATCAACACGAACGCCGAACAGGTGCCGCGCTTGCCCTGCACACGCGTATTGAGCCCGCGATCTGCAAACGCTCCCTGCAGATCGACCGACGCGGACAGCGGAGCCGCCGCCGCCGGCCCCGCCTGTACCCTGCACACCAGATGGATCGCTGCGACTGCCAGCGCCAGAGCACCTACGGTGACCGCGGCGCCCGGCCGCCTGTTGACGAATGCGAACACGGCATGCACTCCTCAGTGAAGTCGCAGCGACCTGCGCAGCGTGTGAACCTGTCCGGAGGACGTTTCACAGACTACCTCGCACGGAGTCGAAAGACAACCACGTTGACATTTGAACGGGAATGCGATTACCTGGAGGGAAATCCAGTTCCCCTGCATGATCGGGAGGTCTCTATGAGCCTGGAGTTCCGGAAAGACTGTGCCTACGCTCTGCTCGTGCCAACCAGTATGGGAGTGCGGCTCACCCCGACTGTGCGGCAACCCATGCACTGCAGCCATACGTTCACCATGCAGGCCACCAGCGCCGAGACCAATGTGGCCAGCGTCTGCTCGTACCTCGGCCTGCGCGTCAAAGTGCTGACGACCTTCGTCAAGGACAGTCCGATTGCACGCTTCATCAAGGACGACCTGGCGAGCCGGCATATGGACTATGAGGGGCAGGATGTCGAACAAGGGGGGCCCTGGGGATATCGTCACCAGTTCAACCTGGCAGACAGCGGCTACGGGGCGCGGGGCCCGATTGTGCACAACGACCGGGCCGGGGAAGTGGGCCGGACTCTCAACGCCCGCGCTTTCGACCTGGAGCGGATCTTCGGACGCGAGGGGGTCCAGATCGTGCACCTGTCGGGCCTGATCGCGGCCCTGTCGCCCGACACCGGCGCCTTCTGCCTGGAGATCGCGCGGGCCGCCAAGGCACACGGCACGCGCATCTCGTTCGACCTCAACTACCGGGCTTCCTTCTGGAAGAACCGCCAGGAGGAACTCCGCCAGATATTCCTGGAAATCGCCTCCGTCGCCGACATCCTGGTGGGGAACGAAGAGGATTTTCAGCTGGGACTGGGCATTCAGGGGCCCGCGGCGGGAGGCAAGAACATCGCCACCGAAATCGCCAAGTTCCAGGCGATGATCGAACGTGTCCAACAGGCCTTTCCGCACGCCTCGGCCTTCGCCACGACGCTGCGGGAGGTCGTCAGCGCCAACTGTCACCGGTGGGGCGCGATCCTGTCGGAAAGCGGGAACTGGCACATCGTCGAACCCCGCGAAATCACGGTGCTCGATCGCATCGGCGGCGGCGACGGATTCGTGGGCGGCCTGCTGTACGCGATCCTCCGAGGATGGGAGCCGTCCAAGTGGGTCCAGTTTGGCTGGGCCAGCGGCGCTCTGGTGACGACTTTGATGACCGACTACGCCCAGCCGGCTGACGACACGCAGATCTGGAACATCTGGGAAGGCAACGCACGTGTGAAACGCTAGACCCGGCGCCGCCGTCAGCGCGCTGCCGGGTCGGCTGACGCCCCCACACGGGCGTGCAGGCCCCCAGGATCTGCCGCCGCCGCAGCCGGTGACCACACGCCAGAAACGCATGAGGGTCGGACATGATACAGCGCTGGTCAATCGTGGTACTGAGTCTCTGGGTGGCTTCCGCTGCGGCGTGCGCGCCGGCCCAGGCCGCCGATCCG
>DAISIS010000146.1:0-11382 GCA_036821925.1 Pirellulaceae bacterium | reverse complement strand
ACGGAGAAACACCTGCGATGTCCCGCCCCAGCGAGCAAGATGATGTTCTGGAGGTGCCGTTCGTCGGCGCACAACTGATCCAGAGCCCCACGTACAACAAGGACGCCGCCTTCACGCCCGCAGAACGAGTCGCGCTGGGACTCCAGGGACTGCTGCCGCCCCGACAGCTGACCATTGACGAGCAGATCACCCTCGAGCTCGAACACCTGCGGGCCAAGACCAGCGACCTGGAGAAGTACATCGGCCTGGCGGCGCTGGAAGACCGCAACCAGACACTCTACTACCGCCTGCTGGTGGAGAACCTCAATGAGTTGCTGCCGATCGTCTACACGCCGACCGTGGGCAGCGCGTGTCAGGAGTACAGCCATATCTTCCGCCGCCCACGGGGCGTCTGGATCACGCCGGAGGACGTGGACCGGATCCCCGACGTGCTCAAGAATGTGCCGCAACAGGATATCCGGCTGATCGTCGCGACCGACAACGAACGGATCCTGGGACTGGGCGATCAGGGGGCCGGCGGGATGGGCATCCCGATCGGCAAGCTGGCGCTCTACACGGCCGCTGCCGGCATTCATCCGTCCCACTGCCTGCCGGTGAGCCTGGACGTGGGGACCGACAATGCCGCACTGCTGAACGACCCGTTCTACATTGGCTACCGCCACCGGCGGCTGCGCGGGGCCGCGTACGACGAGTTCATCGAGGCCTTTGTGGAAGGGGTGAAACGGGTCTTCCCTCGCGCCTTGCTCCAGTGGGAGGATTTCCACAAGAACATCGCCTTCACCGTGCTCGATCGCTACCGGTACCGGCTCCCCAGCTTCAACGACGACATCCAGGGGACGGCCGCCGTCGCGCTGGCCGGCATCCTCGGCGCCGTCCGGATTACCGGCGAGACGATCGCGGCGCAGCGGATCGTGTATGCGGGAGCGGGTGCGGCCGGTGTCGGCATCGCCCGCCTTGTGCGGGCGGCGATCCGCGAGCAATGCGCGGATCCGCAGCAGGTGGCGCGGTGCCAGGTGTTCGCTGACAGCGACGGGCTGCTGTGCCGCGGCCGCACGATCAAGGACCCGCACAAGGTCGAGTTTGCGCTGGATGAGGCGGGATGCCAGGCCTACGGATTCACCGGCAGCAGCTACCAGCTGCTGGACATCATTCGGCACGTCAAGCCCACCGTGCTGGTCGGCACCACGGCCCAGCCCGGCTGTTTCAGCGAACCGATCATCCGGGAGATGGCGCGGCACGTGGCGCGTCCGATCGTGCTGCCGCTGAGCAACCCGACGTCGAAGGCGGAGTGCACGCCGGCCGAGGCGATCGGCTGGACCGAGGGGCGGGCGATCCTGGCCACCGGCAGCCCCTTCCCACCGCTCGAATTCCAGGGGCGCACGCATGTCTTCGGGCAGGCCAACAACGTGTTCATCTTCCCCGGCGTCGGCCTCGGCTGCATCCTCTCCCAGGCTCATCAGGTGACCGACCCGATGTTTCTGGTGGCGGCCAAGACGCTCGCCCAGTGCGTCGACACGCAGCGGCTCGAACTGGGGGCCGTGTATCCGGATGTCTCCCAGCTGCGCGCAGTCAGTGCCAAGATCGCCGCCGCCGTCATGCGGCAGGCACGCGCGGACGGGGTCGGACGCCTGATGCACGACAACGCGATCGAACCGCTGGTCGAACGCGCCATGTGGTTTCCGGACTACCCCGCGTATCGGCACAAGAAGTCGGGCTAGCACCGACGAGCCTCGCCGTCACCCTTACTCTCACCGTCAACCTCACCCACTCCTGCCGGACAGGTTGCCGGCAGGAGCGTGGGATGCGCGTTCAAAACGACAGCAGGAGCTGCCAGATGTAGGTGTGGGCCAGCGAGTCGATGCCGGTCCAGATGTTCCGGACCAGGTCCACGTCGCCGGTCAGTTCACCCAGCGCGCCGCGCTTCTTCTCCCAGGGGACCACCGTACCGGGCGGCCGCGCGTCCGGACCCGGACCCGGCACCCGGCTGACGTGATCCTGGGCGTAGCTGGATTTGCTGCAGGGCGGACCCAGCGCGCTGTGGCCGTCCGGGTACACGCCGTACTCGCGCGTGAATTCGGTCATCGCCTGCACGTTCTCGACCCGCGCGTCGTTCTGCATGATCGCACTGGCATCCATGATGTACCCGCCATCACCCGCCACGCCGTCGATCACCTTCCGGCAGTAGTTGCGCACGTCGTCGGGCGAGCGGTAGGCCAGGATGAAGTTGGGGATCCCGCCGCTGAGGCAGAACTTGTGGCCGAACACCTGGTGCGCCTTGAAAATGTCCCCCTGGTCGACGTGGTACACGATGCTCTGGTCGGGCAGCTCCGCAAACGACTCCAGGTGGTAGTCCCAGTTGCCCTCGGCGTAGAACAGCGTCTGATGTCCGGCGGCCCACAGCTCCTCGATGATCGGCTTGACCGTGGGCCAGTAGATGTTGTTGAACTGGTCGGGGGTCACCATCGGCACGCAGCCGCGATGCATCCAGTAGCCGATCGGCACGTTCTTGTCGGGGTCGGCGCCCGACCGGGCCACTTCGCACAGGTAGGGCATGAGCGCTTCGCAGGCGGCCAGCACCTTGGCCGGCTGTTCCATCAGGTCATGGACCAGCCCCATGTAGCCACGCAGCTTGTCGGCGATGATGTCCATTGGGGCCTTGAAAATGCCGGAGATCGCGGAGACCGTCCCCGACTCCTGCCGCAGCCGCGCCACCTGGGCCGGGAACGACATAAAGTACAGCATCATCGCCATGCCGCCGCACAGGAACGACAGATTGTGCGCCTCGGTGATCGGTTCGCCGAGTCTGCCGACCGGCCGGGCCACCCGGGGCAGCCAGACGTTGTAGAGGAACCCGGTCGGGTCGGCGATCAACGCGTCATATTCGTCCGCCTGCATGAACGCCTGGTCCTCCGGCGGCTCCCGGTACTGGAAACCGCGGTTCGGCGGCACGTCAATGCCGGGGATGCCGTAGTAGACCAGGTCCGTGGCCTGCGCCAGTCCGGTCCAGACGTACACCATGTTGCTCACCACGGCGTCCCAGTCGAAGTCCGCCGCGCACTTGCAGGCGGCCTCAAACGCCCGGCTGAAGTCGTGGGCCAGCTCCTGGCAGGAGTACCCCGCGTACGTGCCGGTGAACTCCGCCACAAAGGGACGGATCGGTATCATGTCCGGCTTCTCGTTGCGCATCGCCGTGACGTAGCGGCCGAGCCGCTGCTGGTATAACGCTTCCATGTCCGCCGTCCGCGCCGCCGTGTGTGCTGCAGTGCCCATGACTACTCTCTCCCAGCTGACCTGTCCGATTTGTCCACCGATGTGATACTCTTTTTTGGGGTGGACATGCAACCGAGCAGGTGCCATTTTTCCGCCTGCAGCGCAGCACGTGGCACCGCGTCCCTGGCTGGTGGGGACCCCGACGAACTAGAATGGTTAGAGGTGGCTCTGGCCGCGCTGTCTGTGCCCGGCCGCTCCGGCAGCGCGATCCGCCTCCCAATGAGAAGCTGATGAAGATACTCGTCGTTGACCACGAGAAAGTGAACCGCGCCAATCTGGCGGACAAGCTCGCTGCGCACGGGCACGAGCCGGTGACCGCCACGGACGGGAAGGATGCGCTGGACCGGCTGCTGCGCGAGCCGTTTGACGTGGTGTTTGCGGACGCCAAGGTACCGACGATCGACGGCGTCGAACTGCTGCGGCAGATCAGGACGAGCCCCCGCGCTGGAACCCCGGTCGTGTTGATGAGCTCCAACGGGTCGATTCCCGTTGCGGTGCAGGCGGTGAAGCTGGGGGCCTGCGACTTCCTGAAGAAACCCATCCCCACCGAGAAGCTGCGGGCGGTCCTGGCCGAAATCGTCCAGCAGCGGAAGAACCGTGCAGCGCCCTTCCCGGCGGCCGCCGCTGTGGATGTGGTGGACGTGGACCGGGAACTGGTCGGCAGTTCTCCGGCCATGGAACGGGTCAAACGCATGATCCGGATCGCATCCCAGACCGATGCCAACGTGCTGATTCACGGCGAAACGGGGGTGGGCAAGGACCTGGTGGCGTCGCTGATCCACCGCCAGTCGCACCGCAGCGGGGGTCCCTATGTGAAAGTGGGATGCACGCTGCTGCCCCCATCGCTGATCGAAAGCGAGCTCTACGGGCACGAGGAAGGCTCGTTCACCGGGGCGGCCCAGCCGCGCCGGGGGCGGTTCGAAATGGCGGCCGGCGGCACGATCTACCTGGACGACGTCGATGATATCTCGCTGGCCCAGCAATCCAAGCTGCTGCGGGTGATCGAGGAAAAGGTGTTCGAACGCGTGGGCGGGACGAAACTCATTCAGGCCAATGTGCGCGTCGTGGCCTCCACCAAGCTTAATCTGCTGGACAAAGTCGGCGACGGGACGTTCCGCCGGGACCTCTACTATCGGCTGGATGTGCTGCGGCTGCGGATCCCCCCACTGCGGGCGCGCCCCGAGGACATCCCGGCATTGACCGAACGCCTGCTGCGGCGAATCGCCGCCGACGGCCCCTGCACGGTCGACGATCGAGCGCTCGAAGTGCTGGCACGCCATCCGTGGCCCGGCAATGTGCGCGAACTCTACCACACGCTCGAACGTGCCTGGCTGGTGGGCGGCGGCCGAATCACGGCCGAATTCCTGGAACAGGACCTGGCCGCGGACGCCGACGAGGCCGACCCGGCGCTGTCACCGGTGTACAGGCTGGCTGACCCCAGCAAGATCGCCGAAGGAGGCGGGCTGAAAGCGGCCATGGAGGCGGCCGAAAAGCAGCTGTTGATCGAGGCGTTGCGGGCCAGCGGCGGCAACAAGACGGCGGCCGCCACCGCCCTGGGCATGAAACCGTCTACGTTTCGCGACAAGCTCGTGAAACATGCTCTGCAGTGAGTCGCTCGAGAGGGGGGCGTAGCGTGGACGCCGTCACGCCCGTACGGCTTCTCTAGTCAGCGCCAACTGCCAGCTCCCGCCCCGGAGTCCTCTGCGGGATTCCGTGGGTCCCGTCGCGAATAACCGTGGTTTGGGCAGCTCCCACCACGATCACGCCGCATGGCACGCGACCGGCCCTCGCGTTTTCCCGGGGAATAGGGGCCCTTGTGAAGAACGTCACGTGCTGGCATATTGCTTGCTATGCGGTGAAGCAACACGCTTTGCACGCGTCCTGGCTGGCGGTGGGAACACCGTCGCAACAAGGGGGGGCGACGAGACCATCGATCGGGATCGGTGGACGGGGCGGACTGGTGGCGGGGTGAAGCGTCTGAGTGTACGTAAACGACGATGGCACGCGTAACCGTGTCGGAGGAATTCGATGGTCACGGACACACATCATGATCACCGATCGGATTTTTTCCAGGAGGTGGTGTCGGACACGCCGGGCGGCGAGCAATTGGCGCACTGCCTGCAGTGCGGCAGTTGTGGCGGGTCCTGCCCGAACGGGTCGGACATGCAGTACACGCCGCGGACGATCTTTGCGATGATCAACGCTGGCCGCCGTGAGGAAGTGTTGTCAGCCAACACCATGTGGTGTTGCGTGTCGTGTTACTTCTGCACGACCCGTTGTCCGCAGCAGATTCCGATCACGGATCTCATGTACGCCCTGAAGCGGTTGGCGATTGCGGAGGGCAAGGCGAAGGACACTGACGCGCCGGCGCTGGCGCGGACGTTCACGGGCTTCGTGGAGAACTATGGCCGAAGTTTCGAGTTCGGTCTGGCCAGTCGGTACTATCTGTTTAACAAGCCGCTGAGCATGTTCAAGCTGGTGCCGATGGGGATGAGCATGTTCACGCGCGGGCGCATGCATCTGCTGCCCAACAAGATCCGGCAGATGGATCAACTGCGGGCGATTATCAAGAAAGCAAGAGAGATTGGAGGTGCGTCGTGAAATACGCGTACTATCCTGGTTGTTCGCTCGAGGCCGGCAGTGCTGCGTACGACGTATCGGTGCGCGCGGTCGCGAAGGTGCTGGGATTTGAACTGGAGGAGCTGGACGACTGGAACTGCTGCGGGGCGACCGAGTATTTCTCGCAGGACGAGCTCGTGGCGACCAGCGTGATTGCCCGGAACCTGGCGATCTGCCGGCCGGACCAGAAGCAGCTCGTAGCGCCCTGTGCCGCCTGTTTCCTGAATCTCAAGAAGACCGACCACCTGATGGCCGAGCATCCCGAGGTGCGGGACAAGGTGAACGATGCGCTGGCGGCCGGCGGTCTGCACTACGATCCGGGCCGGGTCCGCGTGCGGCACCTGCTGGACCTGATCTACACCGACATTGGCGAGGCGGCCTTGCGGGAGAAGATCAAGCAGCCGCTGACCGGCCTGCGCGTGGCGCCCTACTACGGGTGTCAGGTGGTGCGGCCGATGAACGGCTTCGACAACACCGAATACCCGATGAAGATGGACGAGCTGTTCACGTGGCTCGGGGCGGAAGTGGTCGACTATCCGGTGAAGGCCCACTGCTGTGGCGGCCACATGACGCAGATCAGCGAGGGGGCGGCGTTCGAGCTGATTCGCCGGCTGTTGGACAGCGCGGTGGAGTACGAGGCCGACCTGATTCTGTGCATGTGTCCGATGTGCCAGCTGAACCTGGACGCGTATCAGGCGCGGGTGTCGAGCTACTTCCACAAGAACTTCCAGATGCCGATCATCTTTTTCACCCAGTTGCTCGGGGTGGCCTTGGGCCTGGACTTCGAGACGGTGGGAATCGGTAAGGAAATTGTGGCCGCCGGGCCGGTGATCAAGGCCAAGCTCGGCGCCGCACCCTCCCAGACGGGTGCGTAGACGTGGCCTGCGTGGCCGGCCAGGCCTCACGGACCGGATGACAATCAGCCCTCACTGCTGCGAAAGAGAGGATGACGATGGCGGAAAGAGTCGGCGTCTATGTCTGTCACTGTGGCAGCAACATTGCTGGCAAAGTGGACGTGGCCGATGTCGCCAAGTTTGCGAGCGAGCACATCAAGGATGTGGTCGTGGCGCGCGACTACAAGTTCATGTGTTCCGACCTCGGCCAGAAGATGGTCGAGGAGGACATCAAGAAGGAAGGGCTCACGCGCGTGGTCGTGGCGGCGTGCAGTCCGCACCTGCACGAGAAGACGTTCCGGCGCGCCTGCTCCAACGGCGGCTTGAACCCCTACCTGCTGGAAATGACCAACATCCGCGAGCACTGTTCGTGGGTGCACAAGGATCCGGCCGCGGCCACGGAGAAAGCCAAATCGCTGGTGTCGGCGGCCGCGGAACGGGTCAAGTTCCAGCAGCCACTCGAACCGATGTTTGTGGACGTCAACCCGACGACGCTGGTGGTGGGGGGGGGCATCGCCGGTCTGCAGGCCACGCTCGAGCTGGCCGACGCCGGTCACAAGGTGGTGCTGGTGGAACGCCTGCCGTCGATCGGCGGCCACATGGCTCAGTTTGACAAGACGTTCCCCACCCTCGACTGCTCGGCCTGTATTCTGACCCCCAAGATGTCGGAAGTCGGCCAGCACGAGAACGTGCGGCTGCTGACATACGCCGAGCTGGAGGAAGTGACCGGTTCGGTGGGCAACTTCCACGTGAAGATCCGCCAGAAGGCGCGGAAAGTCGACTTTGACCTGTGCACCGGCTGCGGCATCTGCGTGGAGAAGTGTCCGCGCAAGGTGCTGGATACCGAGTTCGAGGCGGGCATGGGGACGCGCAAGGCCATTTACATGCCCTTCCCCCAGGCGGTGCCCCGCGTGCCCGTGATGGACACGGAATCGTGCATCTGGTTCGAACGGCAGCGCTGCCGGGCCTGCGAGAAGCTGTGCCCGACCAACGCGATTCGGTTCGATCAGGAAGACGAGATGATCGAGGTGAACGTCGGCAACATCATCATCGCCACCGGCTGGAAGCCGTTCGATTGCACGAAGATCCCGCAGTACGGTTATGGCCGGCTGGCCAACGTGTACACGAGCATGGAATTCGAGCGGCTGTGCAACGCGGCCGGCCCGACGTCGGGCAAGATCGTGCTGCGCGACGGCAAGACGGTTCCCAAATCGGTCGCCATCATCCACTGTGTCGGCAGCCGGGATCTGAACCACAACCCGTACTGCTCGGGCATCTGCTGCATGGCGTCGCTCAAGTTCGCGCACCTGCTGATCGAGAAGACGGGGGCCCAGGTGCACTCGTTCTACATCGACATCCGCACGAACCAGAAGGACTACGAGGAGTTCTACCAGCGTCTGTTGCAGGAGGGGGTGCGGTTCGTGCGCGGCAAAGTGTCGGAGGTGACCGACGCGGCGCGGGGACCGGACGAGAGCGGCAAGACGATCGTGCAGTGCGAGGACACGTTGACGGGCCGCCAGCAGCGGTATCCGGTCGACATGGTGATCCTGATGGGAGCGCTCGAGCCGCAGTTCGACGCCCGCGAGTTGGGGCTCAAGTGCGGCATCTCGTGCAGCATGGCCGGTTTCTACACCGAGCGGCATCCGAAGCTGGACCCGGTGGCGACCATGACCGACGGGATCTTCATCGCCGGCGTGTGCCAGGGTCCCAAGGACATTCCGGCCTCGGTGGTGCAGGGAGCGGCGGCGGCGGCCCGGGTGGCCGGCATGATCACCAAGGGGAAGG
This sequence comes from Pirellulaceae bacterium, assembly GCA_036821925.1. Classification (GTDB taxonomy): domain Bacteria; phylum Planctomycetota; class Planctomycetia; order Pirellulales; family Pirellulaceae; genus JAAYDI01. Next base: position 2,815 of record DAISIS010000146.1, on the reverse strand, counting down.
TGATGATCGAGCCGATCGTGGCGTCGATCCGGGAAGAGGACTGCTCCGGCTGCCGCATCTGCAACAACATGTGCCCGTACAACGCGATCGAGTTCGACGAGACGCGTGCGGTCAGCCACGTCATCACAGCGCTGTGCAAGGGCTGCGGGACGTGCGTGTCGGCCTGCCCGGCCGGCGTGATCGAGGGAGCCCACTTCAGCAATCCGCAGATATTTGCGGAGATCGAGGGCGCCTTGTGGGATGCGGTGCCGCCGGCCGGCGTCCCGGGGGAATCAGAGACCGCCGGCGTGTCCGCCTCGTAAGGAGCAACGAGTTCCATGAGTGACGATAGTTTTGAACCGAAAATCGTTGGGTTCCTCTGCAACTGGTGCTCGTACCGGGCCGCTGACCTGGCCGGTACGGCACGGATCAGCTACGCACCCAACGTCCGTATCATTCGCGTCATGTGCAGTGGTCGCGTTGATCCCACGTTCGTACTCAAAGCGCTCTCGCTGGGCGCCGACGGCGTGATGATTGCCGGCTGCCATCCGGGCGAATGCCACTACATCGAACAGAATTACAAGGCGATGCGGCGCTACTACATGCTGCAGCACACGCTCAAGGCCATGGGGGTCGAAGACAAGCGGGTCCAACTCGTGTGGGCCTCGGCTGCCGAAGGGCAGCAGCTGGCGGAGGCCATCGACAAACTGGTCGCGGACGTCAGAGCGCTCGGGCCGCTCGGCTGGTCTAAAAACTGGGCCGAGAACGGCGATCGGATTCAGGCGCTGGAAGACATCGTCAATGAGCACAACGAGGCGCTGGAGGTACCGCGATGAGCAAGACAGAGAACACGGCGGCAACGGGGACGGCCGAGGCCAAGCCGAAAGGCAAACTGGCCATCTACTGGGCCGCATCCTGTGGCGGTTGTGAGATTTCCACGCTGGGCATCGACACGAAGATCCTGGACGTTGCCGCGGCCTTCGACATCGTCTTCTGCCCCTGCATCGCGGACGGCAAGACGCGCGACATCGAGAAGATGGCGGACGGCGAAATCGACGTCTGCCTCTTCAACGGCGGCATCCGTACCAGCGAGAACGAGTACATGGCGCAGCTGCTGCGCCGCACGTCGAAAGTGCTCGTCGCCTTCGGCTCCTGCGCCACCGAAGGCTGCATCCCCGGACTGGCCAACCTCCACGACCGAAAGGCGATCTTCGACAACTCGTACCAGGAAACCTGCTCGACCGACAACGCGGCCGGAGTGCGGCCGCAGCCGGTCACGCAGGTCCCCGAGGGAAACCTGCACCTGCCGGTCTTCTACGAGACGCTCCGGACGCTCGACCAGACCGTCAAGGTCGACTACTACCTCCCCGGCTGCCCGCCCGAATCGGACCGGATCTGGGAGGCGATCGAAGCGATTGTGGCGGGCCAGCTGCCGCCCCCCGGCTCGGTAATCGGTTCGAGCACGACCGTGTGCGATTTCTGCAACCGCACGCGGTCCGAGAAGAAGATCAAGGAATTCAAACGCACCTGGGAGGTCATTCCGGACCCGGACACCTGCTTGCTTGAGCAGGGCATCGTCTGCTGCGGCCCGGCCACCCGGGCCGGCTGCGGCTGCCTCTGCCCCCAGGTCAACTCACCCTGTATCGGCTGTTACGGCCCGCCGGGCGACGCCGAGGATTTCGGCGCGCGGCTGATGAGCGCGCTGGCCTCCGTGATCGACTCGAACGATCCGCGCGAGATCCAGGCGATCATCGAGCGGGGTATTCCGGATCCGGTGGGAACGTTCTATCGCTTCAGCCTGGCGGGGAGTCTCCTGCGGCGCGGCAAGCGGCCCGAGGCGGGAAACGGACACGGTCATCAGGCGGCCACTGGCGGCGCGTCATAAGGAGCGGATTGCATCATGAAACGTATTTCCATCGACCCCATCACGCGGCTCGAAGGGCACGGCAAAATCGACATCTTCCTGGATGACCAGGGGGATGTGGCCAACTGCTACCTGCAGATCCCCGAACTGCGCGGCTTCGAAAAGTTCTGCGTGGGGCGCCCCGTCGAAGAGATGCCGAATCTGACCGAACGCATCTGCGGCGTCTGTCCGGAGGCCCATCACATCGCGGCCACCAAGGCGCTCGATGGCGTGTTCCACGTCGATCCGCCGCCGGCCGCCAAGAAACTGCGCGAGCTGTTCTACAGCATCTTCGTCGCCACCGACCATACGACCCACTTCTACGCGCTGGGAGGTCCCGACTTCGTCGTCGGTCCCAACGCCCCCCCCGCCGAACGCAATATCATCGGCGTCATCCAGAAGGTGGGCATGGACATCGCCGGCAAAGTGCTCAAGATGCGCCGCGATGGCCACAAACTCATCAAGATGATGGGCGGACGGGCGGTACACCCCAACTGGGGCCTGCCGGGCGGCGTCAGCTGCGGGCTGAACGAGGAGAAGCGGGCGGAGATCGAGAAGCTCGGCCGGGACGCCGTGGAGTTCGCCAAGTTCTCGCTGCAGCTGTTCAACGACGTGGTGCTGGGCAACTCCACCTACGTCGATCTGATCAAGCACGACATGTATGCGCACCAGACCTACAACATGGGGACGGTCGACGAGCACAACCACGTGAACTTCTATGACGGCAAGATCCGCGTGGTCGGGCCGGACGGGAAGGAGCGGTTCAAGTACGACGCGAAGGACTACCAGCAGTATGTGGCGGAGCGGGTCGAGCCGTGGTCGTATCTGAAATTCCCCTATCTCAAGCAGGTGGGCTGGAAAGGATTCGTCGACGGCGTCGACTCCGGCGTGTACCGCGCAACGCCCCTCTCGCGCCTCAATGCGGCGGACGGC
>DAISIS010000145.1:0-11447 GCA_036821925.1 Pirellulaceae bacterium | reverse complement strand
ACATCCACGCGCGGGACTTCCGCATCCGGCCCGCGACGGGCGCCATCGAGACGCAGACGGGGATGTCGCAGTACGGCCGTTGCCGGGACGACTGGGGGAACTGGTTCGGGGGCCGCAACCTGCAGCCGAGCTGGCATTGCGCGCTGGAGGATCACTACCTGCGGCGCAATCCGTTCCTCGCGGCCCCCGATGGTTGTGTGAACTTGATGGATCCGCCCACCTGTGCGCGCGTGTACCCGATCAGTCCGACGCTGCCGCGGTTCAACGAGCTGTGGACACTCAACCGCTTCACGGCCGCCTGCGGGCTGGACATGTATCGGGACGATCTGTTCGGTCCGGAGTTCTCCACCAGCTACTTCGTGTGCGAGCCGGCGTACAATCTGGTCCATCGCAGTGTGTTGCACCCGCGGGGGACGACCTTCTCCAGCTGTCGCGCACCGGAGGAAGCCACCGCCGAGTTTCTGGCCTCGAGCGATGCGTGGTTCCGCCCGGTGCAGGTCCGCACGGGCCCCGACGGCGCGGTGTGGGTCGTCGACATGTACCGCCTGGTGATCGAGCACCCGGACTACATCCCGGCGCGCTGGCACGCGCAACTCGATTTTGCCGCCGGGCGCGGCCGGGGACGCATCTACCGGGTGTTTCCCGCAGCGACGCGTCCGCGTCCGATACCCGCCTTGCGGAGGCTGTCGACGGCGGATCTGGTGCAGGCCCTGGACGACCCGAACGGGCCGCGGCGCGATCTGGTCCAGCAGTTGCTCGAGGAGCGGCAGGACGCGCAGGCCACGGCGCTGTTGAAGCAGCTCGTGACCGGCAGCCGGCAGCCCAAGACGCGTTTGAGCGCGCTGTGCACGCTGGACGGCCTGCACGCCGCGGACGCCGACCTGCTGGTGCAGGCGCTGCGCGACCGCCACGCGAGTGTGCGGCGCCACGCGGTGCGCATCGCGGAACCGCTGCTCGGTGACCACCCGGCGCTCCAGCAGGCCGTGCTCCAGCTGGTGAGCGATCCCGACCCGCAGGTGCGGATGCAGCTGGCGTACAGCCTGGGGGAGTGGCCGGCGCCGCAGGCCGCCGAGGGCCTGGCGGATATTGCCAGCGGGGACGCCGACGATGCGTTGCTGATGGCCGCCGTGATGAGTTCCGCGACCCCCTATCCCGGCACGATGCTGGCCCGAATCCTGGACGGCGGGAGTCCGCGCGGAGCCCAGGTCACGCTGGTCGAAAACCTCCTGCGGCTGGTCCTGGAATCGCAGCAGGCGGCGGCGCTGTCGCGCGGCCTGCGGCGGATTGCCAGCGTGGTCGACGGCCAGTGCGAAACCTGGCAGTATCAGGTCATGGCCGGGCTGGTGGATGCGATTCAGTACAGCGGCGACTCGCTGAGCAACCTGTACGCGCGGAGTGCTCCTGACCTGCAGGGAGCGCTGGAGGCGACCGGCGAGCTGTTCGCGGCGGCGCGGCGTGACGCGGTGGATGCGACGCTGGATCCCGAGCGGCGGCTGCACGCGGTGCGCCTCGTCGGCCGGGGACTGGAACGCCAGGCGGACGACGTGCCCCGGCTGGCCGGCCAGCTCGTGGCGGCCACCCCCGTGCGGATCCAGCAGGCGATTGTCGATGTGATGGCGATCCTGCACCCGGAGGACCTGCCGGACGTGCTGCTCCAGGAATGGGCGCAGCACGGCCCGGAGATCCGCCCCCGGATCCTGGAGACACTGCTGCGCGAGCCGGCGTGGACCAGCGCGCTGCTCGATCGTATGGCCGCCGGGGAGGTAGCCGCGAGCGAAATCGGCGTCACCTGCCGCAGCCGGCTGATCCTGCACGGCTCGGCGGAGATCCGCCGCCGGGCCGCCAAACTGCTGGACACGCCGTCCGCCGCCGAACGCCTGGCGGTGATCGAGCAATACCGGACGAAACTTACCTGGCCGGCCGACGCGACGCGGGGACGGGAAGTGTTCCGCGTGCAGTGCGCACAGTGCCACCGGCTCGAAAATGAAGGGACGGACGTCGGGCCGGACCTGCTGGCCCTGACCGACCGGTCGCCGGAAGCCTTGCTGGTGTCGATCCTGGATCCCAACCGCATCGTCGAGCCGCGATACGTGGAGTACTCGGCAGTGACCAATAGTGGTCATGTGCTGTCCGGCATCATCGCCGCCGAGACGGGCAACGCCGTGACACTCATCGATGCACAGGCGGCCCGCCACACGCTCCTCAGATCGGACCTGGATGAACTGGTCAGCACTGGGCGGTCCCTGATGCCGACCGGTGCCGAGGCGCTGCTCCACCAGCCCCAGGAGCTGCTCGACTTGATCGCCTACCTGCGGTCGCTGGAGCCCGATCCGTACGGCAGTGAGCAGGACTTGGAGGGGCGCGTCCCGTAGGCGTCTGCGGCAGTCGGCGGCGCCGCTCACGCCGCCCTGAGGTGCCGGGCAAACCAGTCACGCGTCTTCTGCCACATGGCATCCGACAGGAGGTGGCCGGTGTGGGGCTCGATGAAGCAGCTGAACTGTGCGGACGCGTTCTGCGCTGCGTAGGCGGCGGCGATACGCTCGATGCCGGCGCGCACCTCCTGAATCGGGCTCCCCGTGTCCAGCTCGCCGAAGTTCAGGTGCAGCGGCCGCGGTGCGATCAGCGCCACGATGTCAGGCGTGTCGCCGAAGGCGAACAGGCCGGGGACGAAGTTGGGGAAACAGTGGATCAGGTGATGCCGGTGAATGGCCTGGTAGGTGGGCAGGCAGCAGTTGCCCACCAGGCACCGAAGCCGCGGCTCCCACGGCCCTACCAGCCAGGTGTGGGTGGCGCCCATGGAGTGCCCGTAACAGCCGATGCGCTGCGGCTGGACCTCGGGGCGTGAACACAGATAGTCGACCGCGCGCCGCATGTCGAGGATGTTCTTCCAGGCCATGCACTTGCCGGCGACCACGTATCGCAGAAACTCGTAGCGTTCGAAGTCACCTGCCTCCAGCTGCGGGTCTTGCCGCTCCTCGAAACAGAGCGCGTCGGGGCACAACACGACGTAGCCTTCGCGCGCCAGCGCCACGCCCGTGTGGTGCATCGGATTGCCGGCCAGGCCGGCCGGCTCGCTCTTGCCCAGCTGCCACTGGCCATTGTGCTGGTGCCACACCGCGATCGCCGGTGCCGGATGGCTGGCGCTGACGCCGTCCGGGATGAGCACCAGCGCGGGGATCGGGTCACCCGGCTCCGCCTCGTACGTGACCGACTCGAGCCGGTAGCCGTCCTGCTGCGTGGACTGGCGGAGCACGGGGCGCAGCGGCGGAGGATCTGGCCAGGGGCCGCCAAGGCAGGCCAGCAGCCGGGGGCGGAATTCCGTGGGGTTCATGGCACAGGTCCTCGACTCGCGTGGCAACCCGGTCTCCCAGGGGAGGGACGCGGCCAGCGCCGTCAAGCTGGCGGCGGAAGCTCCGAGAAACCGGCGCCGACTGGAATGTGGTGCATCCATCGTACTGGGTCCCGTTCGTCGCGTGCCGCCCGTGCGGCTGGCTGCCTCCGGATTCTCGCGTGCACCCGGGCACCCTGCAACGGGGGACGTGAGCTGAAACCGGATCACCGCGGCCGGGGTAATGGTAATACACTGGCGGAGATCTGCCGGGCAGCGGCCGCGGGTGCGGCGGATGCGGGGGCGTCAGGCGTGGTTGGGCGTCGGCGGAGTGGGGCGACGGACTGCGGGTTCTTATCTGTGAGGTGAGGGTGTGACTGTGGACCTGGCAATCCGCACGGAACATCTGACCAAGGTTTACGCGGGGCGGGTCATCGCGGTCAATGACCTGACGTGGGAGATTCCCCGCGGTTCGGTCTACGGACTGCTCGGACCCAACGGAGCCGGCAAGACGACGACCGTGCGTCTGCTGCTGGGGCTGCAGCGGCCGACCGCCGGCGTGGCGGAGGTGCTGGGGCGCCGCTGTTCGGTCAATGCCACGGCCGTGCGGCGATCGATCGGCTACCTGCCGACGCATCCGACATTTCCGGGGCACCTGCGGCCGATCGAGTATCTCGACCTGCTCGGACGCCTGAGTCGGATTCCGCGCGCGGTGCGCCAGCCGCGTCTGGCGTCGCTGCTGCGCGCTGTCGGATTGCTGGGCGCCACGGAGCAGCGGATTCGGACCTTCTCGACCGGCATGCGGACGCGGCTGGGGATCGCGGCTTCGCTGCTGGCCGATCCGCCGGTGCTGATCTGGGACGAACCCACTGCCGGCCTGGACCCGGCAGCGCGCCGCTTTACACTCGATCTGATTGCCGAACTGGCGCGGACCCGCACCGTGATTGTGGCCACGCACATTCTGAGCGACATTGACCAGATTTGCGACCACGTGGGGGTGATGCATGAAGGGCGGATGATCTTCAGCGGGGCGATGCGCGAGGTGAAGCAGCGGCTGCGTCGCGACGACTTTCATCTGGAGCTGGGGGGGCCGGTCGAGCGGATCCCGGCCCTGCTGGCGGCCGCGGCGGCGGTGGGAGGCCTCGAGACGCATGTGCGCGAACACCGGACGCTGGTCGTGCGGGTCAAGGAGGGGGTGAGCCGCGCGGCGGCCATCGCCGAGCTGCTCCGTGCGATCGATGCCAGCGGCCTGTCCCTGCAGTCGATCGGCTCGGGCCAGAACGAAACGGAGAACGCTTATCTGCAGTTGCTGCAAGAGGACAGTGCGCATGGCTTCCGACGGTTTGATTTCCAGGCTCCGGCTGTCGATCATGCCGGCCCTGGCGATCCTGATGCATGAACTCAGCGGGCTCGTCTCCAGCTGGCTCGTGCGACTGTGGCTGATCGCCACGGCGGTCACGACGTTCCTGATCGTGGCCGGCAACTGGACGCGGATGGAGTCCGCACTGCTGATCGCGATCGTGCTGGCCACGTACCTGGTGTTCCCCTGGTTCTTCGTGGTGATCGTCCTGGGCATCAGTCCGCTGACGGGCCCGCGTCTGGACGCGTTGGCGGACGGCATTCTGAGCCGCCCCGTGACGCGTTACGAATACCTCCTGACGGCGTGGTTGGCGCGGGTGCTGGCCGTGTTGGCTGTGTTCCTGGTCGTGACGCTCCCCGCCATGCTGCTGATCGTATTCGCCCGGCGCCCGCCGGCTGACGACGGCGTGACCTTCTACGGGATGGTCGCTGCGCTGTTTGTCGTCGCTCTGGTGCTGACGTTTCTGGTCACGCTGGCGTTCTGTATGGGCACGCTCCTGCGCAACGCCTGGCTGGCCACCGTGCTGCTGGTCTTCGTCTGGTACCCGGTCAATTTTGTGCTGCATACCTTCGCATTGGAGGAGTTCTCCCCGATCAGTCTCAGTCAGGCCCTGCCGACACTGCTGCGCACGCCGTGGAGCAGGGGGACGGCGACGGACGCGCGGGGGACCGACCCCGAGGACATCGCCGAAATGATGCGGCAGACGAACCAGTTTCTGAGCGTTCTGGCGGGCACGCCGACACCGGCGCGCCAACCGGAGGGTAGTTTCTTTCAGCAGGGGAACTACGGGGACCTATCCGTGCTGCGCGTGTCGCTTGGCTACGGCCTGCCCATGCTGGTGGCGCTCGGCCTGGCCCTGTGGTTCTTCAACCGGCGCGACTTGTAGGTCCGCTGGCCGTTACTCCCCGCCATCCACTTTGTTGCATCAGGAGATAGACTCATGTTCCGTCAGGCATCACGGCTGCTGGCTCTGGCCGTACTCTTACTTCCTGCCGGCTGGGCCCGGGCGGGGGACGCCGCGGTGCCCGCCACGCGCCTGATCCCCGACGATGCGGTGCTCGTCGTGCAGGTGGCGGAGCCGAAGGCGCTGATCGAGCGGGCGTTTGATCCACGCGTCGTCGCGTTCGTTCAGTCGTTGCCTCCGTACCAGGAACTCCTGAGCCGGCCGGAACTGCAGCCGGTGCGGACGATGGTGGACTTCCTGCAGACCAAATACCAGGCGGATGTGCCCACCATGTTGACCCGGCTGCTCGGCGGCGGCATCACGCTGGCCTTGGGGCCCGGCGAGGCGGCGCTGCTGGTGGTCGACGCGGAAGATCAGCAGATGGTGACCGAGATCCACGACCTCCTCCGGACCATCGCCAGCGGGGAGGCGGCCAAGCAGGGGGTGCCGGGCCGCGTCGCGTCGGCCGACTATCGCGGCATCACGGGGTGGACGTTCGGTCCGGGCGAATCCCATGCGCTGATGGGCAGCCGGCTGCTGCTGGCCAACAAGCCCGAAGCGCTCAAGGCGGCCATCGACCGCCAGCTGGATCAGACGGCTGGGGACGGCGGGCAGCAAGGTGGGTCCACGCGGCATCAGGCGGCGCTTGAGGCACTTGCGGGGAGCCACCCCGTGACGCTGTTCGCCGATCTGGCGGTCCTGAAACAGCTGCCGGGATTCCAGCAGGGACTGGCGCAGCAAGACAATCCCCTGGCGCGGCTGCTGTTCGCGCCGTTTCTCGCCACGGTCAGCGACGCCACGTGGCTGGCCGCCGGGATCGATGTGACGGCGGGCGATGTGACGGCCCGGGTGGTGGCCGACCGTTCCACCGCGGAACCGGACAAGCTCCACAGTTTTGCGCTGCCGCAGGAGCCGGGTGAGGGAGCCATGCCCCACCCCGTCGTGCCAGGTCAGATTGCGGCCTTGAGTCTCTATCGGGATCTGCACCAGTTCTACGCGGCCAAGGATGACCTGTTTCCAGGACGCACGTCAGGACTGATCTTCTTCGAGAACATGATGGGGATCTTCTTCTCCGGCATGGACCTGACGGAAGAAGTGCTGGCCGAGACGCTGCCCGATCTGCGCGTGGTTGTGGCGGAGCAGCGGTACAGCGAGAAGACGGGTACGCCCGCCATGCAGCTGCCGGGAGTGGCCGTGATCGTGCAGCTGCGCGACCCATCGCACTTCGAGCTGGTCATGAAGGAAGCCTGGCAGAAGGCCATCGGGCTGGTGAATTTCACACGCGGCCAGCAGGCACTGCCGGGATTGATCATCGACAGCGCCACACACAACGGCACGGCCTATACCACGGCCTACTTCTCGGTGGCCCGGGAAGAGAACAAGGAGGCCGTCGACGTCCGCTTCAACTTCCAGCCCGCCCTGGCGGTGGCCGGCGATCGGCTCATCATGAGCTCGAGTGACGCGCTGGTGCGTGATCTGATTGACGCGCTCCAGCAGCAACGCGAGCAGACCGTGGGCCCGGTCAGTGGCCGGCACACGCTGGCGATGGTCCAGAGCGGCCCGCTGGCCGCGGTCCTCGCAGCGAACCGCGAGACGCTCGTGCGGCAGAACATGGTGGAAGACGGCAAGACGCGGGAGGAGGCGGAGCAGGAAGTGGCCGGTCTGCTGCTGGCGCTCAAACACCTGACCGACCTGCAGATCGAGGCAGGCACGCAAGGGGATCGGCCGGAGATGACGATCCGAATCTCGTATGATCTTCCGCAGTAGTCACTCGCTTTCCAAGGTGGACCGATGCATTCCACGCCACGACACGCTGAGGACCCGGGCCCGGTAGCGCTGACTCCGGAGCCCCTGCCGATCTGGGACGCGGACCCGCAATGGGCCTGGGCCGAGTTCCAGCCGGACGCCGGACGCCCCTGGAATCTGGCCCTGGCCGGACATCTCTATCGTCGCAGTGGGTTCGGGGCGAACTGGCAGCAGCTGCAGCAGGCGGTCGCCGCAGGACCCCGCGCGACGGTGGAGCAGTTGCTCCACCCGCCGGCGGACGTGCAGGCCGCGGAAGCGGCCTGGGACCAGGAAGAGGAGGCGTCCGCACGCACGACGGGCATCGAGTCGGCGCGCGCCTGGTGGTTGCGGCGCATGATCCAGACGCGCTGCCCGCTGCGCGAAAAGATGACGCTGTTCTGGCACAGTCATCTGGGGGTGAGTCATGTGCGCGTGGCGAGCCCCCCGCTGATGATGCGCCACGTGCAGACCCTGCGCCGCCACGCCTTGGGCTCCTATCGCACGCTGCTCGATGAGATGGTGCAGGATCCGGCCGTCTTGCTGGCGTGCGGCGCGGACGCCAATCGCCGGGCCGATCCCAACGATCGGTTCGCCCGCCAGCTTCTGGAACGCCTCAGCCTCGGACCGGGGCACTTCGACGAACAGGATGTGCGGGAAGTGGCTCGGGCCTTCACCGGCTGGTTCGTCCTGCAGGGGCGACTGAAGTACCTGGCGCGCGAGTTCGATAGCGGTCCCAAGCGGGTCCTGGGGCAGGAAGGGCCGTGGAAGACCGACGACGTCGTGCGGATCGTGCTGGCCCAGTCCGCGGCGCCGCGCCTGGTGGCCCGCAAGCTGTTCCGCTGGCTGGTGTCCGAGACGGAGGCGCCGAGCGACGCGCTGATCGCACCGCTCGCCGAGACGCTTGGCGAACAGCTGGACGTGGGGCAGGCGGTCGCGCAGGTCCTGCGCAGCAACCTGTTCTTTTCCCAACGGGCGCAGCGGCGGCGCGTCAAGAGCCCGGTGGAATATGCGCTGGGGATCATCCGGGCATTTGGTGGCCTGGTGCCCACGGCGCCGCTGGGCGGGCTGCTGGCGGAGCTGGGCCAGGATCTCTACGCGCCACCGACCCTGCGCGGCTGGGTCGGCGGGCGGCACTGGATCAATGCGGCCACCATGCTCGGCCGCGCCAACCTGGCCGACGCGCTGCTGGCCGCGCGCGGACCGCTGGGCGGCAAACTGGATCCGCAGGCGGTGGTGCAAGAGCAGGGAGCCGGCACGCCGCGGGAGCAGGCGCGATTCCTCGTGCGTCTGCTGCTCGAAGACGACGATGCGCCGAGCCGGCACAGCGCGCTGCTCGCAAGCGTTCCTGAGGCGGCGGGCGCGGCGACCCGCGACGCGCTGCGGCAGCTGGCGTATCAGGTTGTGACCTTACCGGAATACCACCTTGGCTGACAAAGGCAGGAGCACCGCATGCCATATTCACGTCGTGACTTCCTGAAATCGATGGTCGGCGTATCGTCGCTCCTGTCGCTCACGCCGGCCTTGCCCCCGTTCCTTTGCCGCGCGGCTGCTGCCGGTGAGCTGACCGCCGCAGGCGACGAGACCGTGCTGATTGTGCTGCAAATGTCCGGCGGAAACGACGGACTCAATACGGTTGTCCCCTACGCCGATGACGCGTATGCCCGCCATCGCGATACACTCCGACTGACCGCAGCCCAGGTGATCCCGATCGATTCGTATCTTGGGTTCCACCCCGAGCTGACCGGGTTCCAGCAGCTGCTGCAGGAAGGCACCCTGGCGGTCGTACATGGTGTCGGCTATCCAAACAACAATCGCGATCACGACCAGGCCATGCGCGAGTGGCACACGGCGCGACCCGGTGACCTGCTGTATCCTACAGGCTGGGTCGGACGCGCTGTGGATCTGATCGAACAGCCCGATCCGGCGCGTTTCCCCGCGGTCTTCGTCGGGCCGATCGCTCCCCCGTTCGCACTCAATGCCGAGGCCTCGGTGATTCCTGCGCTGCGATCGCCGCAGCAGCTTGTGCGCACTGCGCAGAGCGGCCGGCCGGCCGTGGCGGCTGACGGCGTCCCGGCGGGGCAGGCGGCGAGCGGCACGGCGGATCAGCCCCTGCTGGGTGCGGTGTCCAGCGCGGCGCAGGCCGCGGAGGTGGTGTCCCAGCGGGTCGAGGCCGTACTGGCGGACGAAGCGGCGACCGCCAGCTATCCGGCCTTCACCCTGGCGCAGCAGCTGCGGATGATCGCGCAGCTGATACGCGCTGAACTCGGCATTCGGATCTACTTCCTGGAGTTCGGCGGCGGGGGCATCGGCGGATTCGACAACCATGCGAACCAGCGCGACAACCATGCCGCGCTGCTGCGAGAAATGTCGGCGTCGTTGACCGCGTTCGTGGGTGATCTCCGACGCGACAACCTCCTGTCACGCGTGCTGCTGATGACCTTTTCGGAGTTCGGCCGCACCGTGACCGAGAACGGGCGGCGCGGCACCGATCACGGCGCTGCGGCCCCCGTGTTTCTCGTGGGCGGCCGGGTCCGGGGCGGCTTCCATGGCGCGCACCCGAGCCTGACGGATCTGGATCAGGACGGGCTGAAGTTCCAGACCGACTATCGCTCCCTCTACGCGACCGTGCTCCAGCGCTGGCTGGGATTCGATGCGGAACGCATTCTGGGCGGGAAGTACGAGCTGGTGGATGTGGTGGGGTGAGCCGGCCGGCCTCCCGACTGTGTCCGCAGCGCGGGCTGGCGCTGCCGGATTCCGACCTCCCTTGACGCTCTCGGCGCGGGACGCGATAAAGCTACTGGTCCGGTTTCCTTCAGGGGGGCTGCGCCGGGTTGTGTTTCCCTGCGGATCTCACGCGGCACCCTCGTCGACTGCCTCCCGTCCGGGCTCGGATCGCGCGTGAGCGGGCCGGGGGCCAGGAGTCAAGACACGATGTTTCCACAGGTCGATCCCATTCCATTGCCGGCGCCGGTGTGGCTCTTCAAGGTGCTTGAGGTGCTGACGACCTCGCTGCATTTTGCCGCCGTGCAGCTGTTGCTGGGGGGGCTGATTGTCAGCACGGTGTGGGCGTTTCTCGGGCGGGGTGAGCGCCGCGTGGCGATGCGCGATGCGGCGGGGAGCGTGGCCACGCGGCTGCCGATTCTGATGGTCTACGTGATCAACTTCGGCGTGCCCCCGCTGCTGTTCGCGCAGGTCCTTTACGGGCGGGCGATTTACACGAGCAGCGTGCTGATCGGCGCCGCGTGGATTTCGGTGATTTTCCTGCTCATGCTGGCTTACAGCCTGCTGTATGTGATGGCGGCCCGGGCGCAGCGGCGGCAGGCGTGGTCCTGGGTCGCGCTGGCCGCGCTGGGCGTGGCCGGCCTGATCGCGCTGATCTACGCGTCGAACATGACGCTGATGATTCGACCGCAGGTGTGGGTGGAGATGTATCGCAGCAATCCGTGGGGGCTGCGCCTCAACGGCGGCGACCCGACGGTCTGGCCGCGCTGGCTGTTCATGCTGGCCGGCGGGGTCGGCACCTGCGGAGCCGGTCTGCTGCTGCTGAGCCTCGTCCCCACCCTCACGGCCGCGGCGTCCGCCACGCTGCGGACCGGGGCCTGGCGGCTGCTGGCCGGCGGGGTCGTGGCGCAGGCCCTGTGCGGCTGCTGGGTGCTCGCGGCGCAGCCCGCGCCGGTGCGGGACCTGCTGCGCCAGCACGTCCTGTACGTCGTCTGCCTGGTGTTGTGGCTGGTCGTGGCGGCCGCGCTCCTGACGCTGGCCCTGCGCGGGCGGCGCGTGGCAACCGCGCCCAGCTGGCGGTGGGCCGGCACCTGCGCTGGCCTGGCATTCCTGCTGATCGCCATCGCCACGCTGGTACGCGGCGGGATTCGGGACCTCACGCTGCTGGCCAACGGGCTGGACGTGTGGGACCGGCAGGTGGTGTCAAACTGGGTCGTCACCAGCGTGTTTCTCGTGTTGTTTCTGGCCGGTCTGGCCGTAATCGGCTGGTTGCTGACGGTCGTGGCGCGAGCCCGGAAGATGGAAGAGCG
>DAISIS010000144.1:0-11462 GCA_036821925.1 Pirellulaceae bacterium | reverse complement strand
AACAGGTACTTGATGGCCACCGGATGCACCACGACGCGTCCACCACGGACCGCTTTGGCCCGGCGTTTCGCCGCCGTCCGCGCCACAAATGCCACGCCGTCCAGCAGCGCCTGCAGGCGATCGTTGGTCCGCGACACGGCTCCTTCCGGGAAGATGACCAGCGGGCGGGCGGCCGTCTCCAGGACCTCGATCGCGACATTGATCGCCTGGCGATCGACCCCTTCGCGATACACGCTGAAAGCGCCCATCCGGCGGATCGCCCACGCCATGAACCGGCCGCTGTTGAACAGATGCCAGCTGGCCATGGCGTAGACCAGGCAGCGGGCTTCCCGTGCCAGCCAGCCCATCACCAGCGGATCGGCCAGGCGGGAGTGGTTGGGGGTCAGCAGGATGCCGTGCCCGGCCTGCAGCGAGCCGGTCAGATGCGTCACATTCCGCAGTTCGTACTCCTCCACCCCCTGGGCGCGGCGCAGCCAGAGCCCGTTCAGGTTGGCGTCGCGGATAAGGGTGGGCCACCACCGGCCCCGGTAGGGCGGGATGAACTGGTACGGTTTCTCGATCAGGATCTGCTGCATCGGATCATTCGGCGTCCGCGAATCCCCGGGGATGCGTACGATGCCACTGCCACGCGGTCTGCACGATCTCTTCGATGTCGGTGTAGTGCGGCGTCCAGTCGAGGGTGGCCTGAGCCCGGCGGCTGTCGGCCACCAGTTCCGGCGGATCCCCGGCGCGCCGCGGGCCAATCTCGGCGGGAATGGGATGGCCGGTGACGCGTCGGCACGCGTCCACCACTTCCCGCACGCTGTGCCCGCGCCCGGTGCCGAGATTCAGCTGCAAGCCGCGCCCCGGCTCCACCTGCTCCAGCGCGCGGACGTGGGCGGCGCCCAGATCGTCGACGTGGATGTAGTCGCGGATGCAGGTGCCGTCCGCGGTCGGATAGTCGTCCCCGAAGATGGTCACGTGCGGCCGCTGGCCCAGCGCCACCTGCAGCACGATCGGAATCAGGTGCGACTCCGGGTGGTGGTCTTCCCCCAGATCCCCGGCGGGCGCGGCCCCCGCCGCGTTGAAGTAACGCAGCGCGGCGAAGCCCAGCCCGTACGCGCGCGAGTAGTCCTCCAGCGCGCGTTCGATCACCAGCTTGGTGAACCCGTACGGATTGATCGGCTGGCGGCTCTCCTCCTCCGTGATCGGGACCCGCTGTGGCACGCCGTAGGTGGCGGTGGTGCTGGAGAACACGATCCGCGCAATCCCGGTCGCGCGCAGAGAGTCCAGCAGGGCCAGCGTGGACACGACGTTATTGGCATAGTACCGGGCCGGGTCGGCGACCGACTCACCCACCAGCGCGAAGGCCGCAAAATGCATCACCGCCTCGATCCGGTGCGTACAGAGCGCCTGTTCCAGCCGCGGGCGGTCCACCAGGTCGCCTTCGATCAGCCGCCCGTCGGGCACGGCGGCGCGGTGGCCACGCGACAGATTGTCGTACACCCGCACATCATGCCCGGCGCGCAGCAGCAGACGCACCGCATGCGAGCCGATATAGCCCGCACCGCCTGTGACCAGAACCCTCATCAATCGTGCTCCTCAATGCAGTGTCCGCCGTTTCGCCTCTCCGTTATAGGGATTCCGGGCGGCAGTTGACAACGGGAGGCGATCGCCGCCAGGCCGCAGCGCGCTGCGCGCGTCACGGCTTGCCCAGTCGGTACGGGCGGAGATCGTGACAGGGCAGGGGGGACCAACTCCGCACCCGAACGCGGAATGCACTGCAGTCCCGACGCGCCGGACACCGACGCATGACGATATGTCGACCCGCAAACGCCAACTCCTGGTTGCCCGCACCCAGCCGCCGCAGCGTCCGGAAGGCCGGTTCACGGAGGCGTTCTTCGAGTATCTGGCGGGCGAGTGCCGGCTGGCCGCCAACACGCTGGCCGCCTATCGCCGCGACATGCGGCGGTTCCAGACGTGGCTGGCCGGACGCCACGTCCGGTCGCTGCGGATTGCCGACCTGTCGGACTTCGTCGCCTGGCTGCACGCCGAGCAGCTGGCCCCGGCCAGCATTGCGCGGCACATCGTCGCCTTGCGCATGTACCTGCGCTATCTGCAGCTGGAGGGGATCCTCCAGGAGAACCTGGCGGAGCTGCTCGGCAGCCAGAAGCTGTGGCAGCGCATTCCGCACGTGCTGTCGCCGGCCATGGTGACCCGGTTTCTCGCCGCGCCCAACCGCCACGACACGTTCTGGCGGCGGGATCGAGCGCTGCTGGAACTGCTGTACGCCACCGGCTGCCGCGTCTCCGAAGTCGCGCATCTGAGCTTGCCCGACGTCCACCTGGACGAGCGGTACGCCAAGTGCCAGGGCAAAGGCAACAAGCAGCGGCTGGTCCCGTTGGGCACGCAGGCGATCGCGGCGGTCCGGGACTACCTGGACCACGAACGGGCCCTCCTGGCGGCCCACGCGGCCGCGCCCCCCACCTGGCTGCTCCTCTCGCGCCGCGGCCGGCCGCTGCGGCGGGAGGCCATCTGGGAACTCGTCAAGAAGTACGCAGCGCGCGCCGGCCTGCCCGACTCGATCAGCCCCCACACGCTGCGGCACAGTTTCGCCACCCACCTGCTGGCCGGCGGCGCCGATCTGCGGCAAGTCCAGGAGCTGCTCGGACACGCCAGCATCGCCACGACCCAGATCTACACGCACGTCGAACAGTCGCGGCTCAAGAAGGTGCACAGCCAGTTCCACCCGCGGGCGTGAGCGGCGGCGCGTCCCGCCCGCTCGACGCGCACCTGGGGCCGGCGCGCGTGCCGGGCCGGCTGCCGATCCCGCTAGGAACCCGGCGCAGCCTGCGGGGGTGTGAAATTGATCTTGTCGACCAGGCGATTGATCTGCCCGGTGGATTTGTCGACGTAGCCCGAGACGGCCGTAATCGCGTCGATCAGGTGCTCGTAGTGCAGGTTGTAGTCGCAGTCCAGCTCGACTTCTGCGTCCGCCTTGGCCGACGGCTCGTGGCCGCCAATCACTCCAATCACGTAATTGTGCAGCTGCTCGAAGCTGTCGAGCACCCGTTCGCCGTTGACCACGATGCCGCCGGACTGACGCAGCCGCCCGCTGCTGTCCGCCCGCAGCCGCACGTGCATCGTGACGAGCGGGCTTTCGGCGGCCACCGTCTGGCTGGACGAGTAGGTCGTCAAGGGCATCTTGATGTTGAAGTCGCCTTCCTGCGTGGCAATCCGAAAGGTGAAGAGGAAGAACACGAGCAGCTGGAACACAACGTCGATCATCGGCGTCATCTGCAGCTCGATCTTCGATTCGGAACTCTTGCCGATATGACGAAGCTTCATGGCCGATCTCGACTCCAGCGCGCAGTATCCCCTCGACAGGTCGTCAAGGCCCAATGTCTTCCTGGGCGCGCAGCGCGAACTTCTCGAACTTCTCTTCCTGGCACATCTGGATCAACTTCTGGACGACGCCCGCTTTCGCCAGCCGGTCGGCCCGGATGACGACCGTCGCATCCTCCATCGCGCGATTGCGTCCCTGCAGCACCATCCGCTCGTTCACCAGGTACGGCCGCAGGCGCTCCAGGGCCGGCAGTTCCTGGCCGCCGTAGATCACGTGCCCCGTCCGCGTCAGGTGCAGCGTGACCGGGTGCTTGAGCGGCTGATTGGCCGGCTTGGCCAACACACTGTCCGGCAGCAGGACGCGTTCATCCTGTTCGTTCTGGGAGAAACTGATGGCGAACATGAAGAAGGCGATCAGCTGGAATGACATGTCGATCATCGGCGTCATGTCCATTTCCGCCTTCGCGCCGCCACGTCTGTGTCGAAACCGCATACACCTACTCCCACTGGCTCCCTGCGATCACTTCTTGCGCGGGCCGACGTTCTCGAAGCGGGCCATCAACCCTTCACTGATGATGCCGACCTCCAGCACGCGCCGGTCGATGCGGTTCTTGATGATACCGAAGGCCGCGACAGCCGGAATGGCAATGGCCAGCCCGACGAGCGTCGTCCAGAGCGCGGTGGCGACGCCGCGGGCCAGTTCGGACGGCGGCGGAGTGCCGACCGAATGGGCAATCACGCTGAACGACCGGATCATGCCGTCGACGGTGCCGAAGAGTCCGAGCATGGGGCTGACCGTGCCGATCAGCGCCATGTAGCTCAGGCGGTGGTCCATCTTCATGTTCTCTTCTTCCCCCACCTCCTGCATGGCCTCGATCGCCTGCGGGTAGCCGGCCGACAGCTTCGACAGCCCGGCGGCGAGCACCTGGCCCAGGTAGGAATCGTCCCCCTTGGCCAGCTCGTACGCCTCCTGGTACTGCTTGCCGTCCAGATGCTGTTCGAAACCCTCGACCAGCGTGGTGGGGCAGACGTTTTCGCGGCGGGCCGCCAGCAGGTTCATCACCAGCAGCGCCACGAGCAGAAACGACAGCAGCAGGAAGCTGAGGGTGTAGAACCAGCCCAGCGCCTGGAGCGCCTCGAACAGCAGGCTCGTCTCGGGCGGCCGGGCCGGCTGGTCCGCCGCCGCCGGTGCGGCAGCGCGGGGTGATGCGGCGGCCGGTGGTGCGGCGGCCGGCTCCGCAGCCGCGTCATCCGGCGCGGGCGCTGCTTCATCCGGCGCGGGCGCCGCGTCGGCCGGCGCGGGCGCGTCGTCGATCAGGTCTTCGGCCGGCGCATCGGCCGGCGCATCCCCGGCCTGACCCTCCTGCGTGTTCGCTTCCTGAGCCAGCGCGATCGCCAGCGTGTCCGTCTGCGCCCAGGCCAGCATCCCGGCCAGCAGGATGGCGCAGACCCGCCACCCCCGGGTCGCCCCCCAGCACCCCAACCAGGCTCGTTGCCGCATAACTATCTCCCGTTAACAACGTACTGCGTTCGGATCATGACTATTCTAGCCCGGCCCTTTGTCGGCCGTAAACGGCGGCCGGCGCGAAAGCCGGTTCGCCAGCGGTGGCAGGTGCACAGCTGGCACAATCCCTACGACTTGTCTTTCTTGTTGGCCCAGGGACTCCCCGAATACCGACTCTCCAGGAGACTGCGCGCCTTGAGCGCACGTTCGGACTTGCCCGTCTCCTGCCAGAGGGCGCTCAGATGGTACAGCGCTTCCGCGTGGGCATCCGGGTCCTGATTGAAGAGCAGATCGACGTGCAGAAAGGCCAACAGCGCATCCTGGCGTTTATTGGCTTGCAGGTAGCAGGTGCCCAGGGCGTTATAGGCCCGGGCGAACAGCACCGGTTTTTCCTGCGAGTTGTTCTCATCGATGACCTGGGTCGCCAGCGCAATGCCCTCCTCCGGTTTCCCGACCCGGGCCAGGCACACGGCGCGGCCGAGCGTGGCCAGCAGCTTCTGCTCCCGCGCCCGCGCGTCATCGAGGCTGGTGGCCAGCGCGCTGTCGAACCGGGCCAGCGCTTCCTCATAGCGGCCGCTGGCTACCATGGCGTTGGCTTCCAGAATCGTCGCCCGGAGTTTGGAGTCAGGCCAGGGCGCTTCCGCGAGTTGGCTGTAGTACTTGATGCCGTTGTCATAGCTGGCCAACGCGATGGCCAGATCGCCCAGCAGTTCGATCGCGGTGTAGTAGTGGTGGCTCGCGTCGTTGGCCGGATTCTCGACAAATGCGCGGAGCGCCTTCACGGCCGCCGCCTTGTCGCCCCCCCCCACCAGCGCCAGGCGGCCGTCGCAGTAGGCCTTGTAAAACTCGATGTCCTGGCGAATCTCCTTGCGTTCGATCCCGTCCAGGCTGATCTTTTCCAGATCGGAGCGGGAGTTTTCCAGCTGGCCGCGCAGAATCCCGTCCCGCGCGTTGCGCAGCTCGCGCGGCTCGTCCTTGAACGCCACCTTCTGCACCTCGTTGACGGGGAACAGCTTCTTGCCCTGGGGCGTGTCGATGGTGATCTGGACCCGGGTGATCTCCGTGATGGTGCCAAACGTCGGCACCCCGCGATCGCCCACCACGGAGTCGGCCTGCTGGGCCGGCGCGGCACGCGGTATGACCAGCAGGCAGAAAGTCATTCCCAGCAGATACGCGTGCCAGCGCCGCACGGCGGCGGCCGCCCCACCCGCCGGCTGCCCCCCTCTGCCACACGCTGTATCGCCCCCTCTCACCACCGGTCGTTCGGCTCTGGTCATTGAGACATCCCTTTGCTGCTGAACCCTTCGTGTTTCGTCGTCCGCCGGCCGCCGTCTGCTGGAAGTTGTCTGCCGGAAGTTGTGTGTTGGACCGCGTCCCCCCTGCGTGCGCGTTCAGCGGGCTCCCAACGCAGGCGTTTCCGCCGCCAGCCCGGCCGGCGACTCGCGGAGTGCGGATTGGATCTTCTTGAGCAGCGCGTTGTACTTCGGATACCACTCGGCGCCTCCCAGCTTCGGATACAGCCGGTAGGTGACGACGATGCAGTCCTTGGCGTACTTCAAGTACTTCTCGCGATCGGCCGGTGCCCGCATGTGCGTGGCATACTCGTAGTAACAGTGTGCGGCATGGAAGCGGGCCTGGAAGTAGACCGCGCGATGTTCCTTGTAGCGCGCGGTCGCCTGGGCGATGCGGTTCCAGCCCCAGATGATCGCGCGCTGCGTGCGGGGATCCACTTCGCCACCGCCAATGGCGCTCTTGTACTTCAGCGCCTGTTTCGGCTCCGCCCCCCACAGCTGATAGGTCAGCGCCGCCTCGATCTGCACGTTCACCTTGCGGTCGTCCTCTGCCAGCACGGTCCGGAAGGTCTGGATCGCCTGCTCGTACTGGCCGACGGCACGGCGGGCCAGCGCCTGACGCACCAGCAACTGCCGCCGCAGATCGGGTGTCACCCCCAGCGACTCGCTCTGGTCCAGGATCTGCTGGTACGTGGCGACGGCGTGGGTGAAGCAGACCCGGGCGGCGTCGGCCGAGGCCTTGTCGCTCGAGAGCCCGCTCCCCAGGCCGGCGTAGGATTCGGCCACCCAGTTGAGCACGCGCAGGTCGGTCGCCTGGCCGCGCACCTCGTCCAGGAACGCCCGGAATCCATCGGACAGCGCCCGCCGATCCTCCGGGCGCTCCAGCAGTTTGATCTGGGTCTCCAATCCGCGCGCCAGGCTGTAGAAGATCTCCACCAGGCGCTGCTGCGCCTCGGGTGCGTCTCCCACTTCCGCGCGCAGGGCCTGCATCAGCTGCTGGCTGCGGGCGATCAGCGCCGTACGCTCGGCACCGTCGGCAACTTTCGGCAGCGCGGACACGACGGCGCTGAGCGCCACGCGGTAGGCGTGCTCCCGCAGGGCCGGGGTATCCAGCACCGGGTCGTTGCGCTGCACCATCGCCAGCGCACCGATCTTCTCGTCGTCCAGCAGCGCGATGGCTTGGGGAGCCTGATCGAGATTGACGTAGATCTGCGCCAGCGCCAGCACGGCCCGCGGGACGGTCGCGTCGACCGTGCCCGCCTGCCGCATCCGCTCGACTCCCGTTTCGAGCACCTGGAGCGCGTTCTGTTTGAGCTCCTCCAGCTCCGGCTTGCGCCGCGCGATGCTGGCCTGCAGTTCCTCCTGCGCTGCGTCTGGCTCCTGCGCGTCCCGCTCCCACTGCCGGACCTGATCCATCCCCAGCAGGTAGTCGCGCCAGAGGGATTCCCCCACGCGCAGCTCGGCCGACGCCCGCTGCGGGGAATTCTCAGGGATCCCCTGCACGTACTCACGGGCCTTCGCCATCTCGCCCCGACTGATCAGAAACGGAATTAACGTGTTGATCGCGTCGGCCGCGTCCGGACTCCCGGCCCACGTGTTGACCATGTACGTCGCCAGTGACACGATGTGGTCCGTCGCAAACTCCTTGTCCTCCGCTTCCCCCGCTTCGTACAGCTTGAGGTAGGCCAACAGCGCGATGCGGGCACACAGCTGCGCGCCGGCCGAACCGGGAAACTTCCGGCCGACGAATTCACCGAGCACTGCGGCATCGTAGTAGTCTTCCTGCAGGAAGTGCAGGTGCGCCAGCAGCCGCCGCACCAGATTGAGGTCGTCCAGCGGCGTCTGGGCATCCGCCAGCTGCAGCGCCCGCAGCAGATTGTCCATCGCTGCCGCACGGTTCCGCGCTATCGATTCCTCGGACGCCGCCAGCTGCTTGCGCAGCTCCTCCCGGAGATCTGCGTTCGTCTCTCGCTCCAGTCGCTCCGGCACATGGACCACGAAGTCCTGTTCATTCTGCATCTCGGCGACGGCATCCACCGCATTCGTCTTCGCTTCCTCAAATGTGCTGGCCGCCGGCTGGGCCGCGGTATCCGTCCTGGCGACCCCGCCCGGCAGATCGCGCAGCAGCGTCCGCGCTGCCTCCTGGTCACCACCCGGCGCGCGGGCCACCTGCCGCGCCAACTGCCGCGCCGCGTCCCGCGCTGCCGCCACCTGCGGATCGCGCGGATCCTTGGCCTGGAGCACCTCCGCCCAGGCGCGATTGGCACGGGCCAACTGCAGCTTGAGCTGGATCCAGTCGGCATCGGTCTCTTCCGCCGGACGAATCTGGGCCACCCACGGTGTCGTGCTGGCCACCGCCTGCGCAAACTCCTGGCGGGACTCGTGCAGCCAGCAGTCCATGGCCAGCACAAACCCCTGCGTCACCAGCTTGCGCGCCACTTCCTTCTCGGGCGGACTGGTCGCCGCCTGGTCGATGACGTCCTTCGTGACGTATTGCAGCGCTTTGTCCAGGTCGTTGAGTTTCACCAGAGCCCGCACCTGGTTCAGGCGTGCGCGGCCCCCCCACGCGAACTTCCAGTATTTGGCGTACATGTCGTCGTAGAGCGCGACGGCATCCGTCAACAGCTTCGTCCGCTCCGCCGACCCCGCCGGCTCGGTGTCCGCCTTGTTCTCCAACACTTCGGCGCGCCGCAGCAGCGAGTCCAGATACTCGTTGCGCAGCGCCTCGAGCTCCACACTGGCGTTCTCGTCCACCTCCTGCTCAGGCTGACCCTGGATCTTGGCCAGTTGCTCCCGCAGTTCCGTCACGGCGTTGTCGAAGAATGTGTACGCCTGGTCGTACAGCGCCGCAGCCTCCTTGCGCATCGTCGGTTCGCTCGTCCGCGCCGCCTGCTCCACCTTGACGCGCGCCCACTCCCGCAGCAGAAAGCCGAACTGACGACGTGCCGATGACTTCCTCGGATGATCCGGCTGCTCCCGCAAAAAACGCTCCAGATTCTCCTTCGCGGCGCTGAGCAGGTCTTCGCGCGCCGCCGCGTTCCGCTCCTGCACCGCCGCCTGAATCATCGTCATGCCACGTTCGAGCGGGATCTCCCGGCGAAACGCCTCTGGCGTCCGCGCATCAGCTTCCATCCGGTCCAGATAGACCAGCGCCGCGTCGTTGTACTGCTGCTCGCGCAACGCACTGAGAAAGGCGGCCGCCGGCTCTTCGGCGGCCAGCCGGCCCGCCCCGAACGCTACCACCCACCAGACCCACCGCATCCCCCAACCAGATGCACGCGTGAGAGCTCGTGCCATGAGACTTCTTCTTTCTCGTCCGTGTCTTTATCGTCCGTGCCGAAACACCGCAACCCCTTGGCACGCAGGAACTTCCGCGGCGAACGCCGCCTCTCCTGCACCCCCCCCGGTTCACTCGGTGCATGCTCGACCGGCCCTCTGGCTAAAAATTACCACTATTTGGAGAGAACTCCAACTAACGCTTTGAGAGAATTATAGCCCCCCAGGTTGGCGCCTTCGCCGCAGACGGCCCCACAGGCCGGGTCGCCCAACTGCTTGTCCGGTGTAGCCGGCGCGGGCACATTGTCTATAGTGCCAGGAGCCGGAGCGCAAGATCGCCGCGTTCAGGTGGCCGGGCACCCGCCTCGTGCATGCTGGAAGCCGTACATGATCGATGTGAAGTCGTCCCCCACGCCTGCGTCTCCCCGTCGGCCGCGCCGACCGCCGCCGAACTACTCCTCCCGCTCCATGCAGTTCCGGCTCCTGGTGCTGGTCTTCCTGGTCATGACAGTCCTGGTGCTGATGAAGGAAGCGCGCAATCCCCAGAACTGGCAGTTCTTCCAGCGGCTGGAGGACGCGGCCGTCCAGGTGGACCGCGCCGCGGACCAGGGGCCGATTGACACGCGGCCCGCGCCGCAACCGACCCCAACGGACGGGTCCGCCGAGCCCACAGTGACGGGCCCGCGGGACCATGTCGCGCTGGAGCACCTGCTGGACACCTCGTTCGATCGATCATTGGCCACGGCACAGCTGAGCGGCTGGTCGGCCGTGTGCGACAGTCTGGCGCAGTCACAGCGCGAACTGCTGCGGCGTGGGTTGTGGCAGCACCGGCACGGCCGCGCACTCGAAGCGGACCAGCAGCGGCCGTGGCTCGACCTGCTCGCGCACCTGACCCGGCAGTGGTCCGCATACGAGGCGCGTGCGCGCCAGCTGGTGGCCGAGAACCAACCGGAGCTGGCGCCGGCACAGCAGCAACTGTGCCGCGACGTCCTCGCTGCGCTGCACCAGCGTTGGCAGCAGCAGCTGTCGGCGCTGACCGCACTGCCGGGCGAGGCGGCGGTGACGGACGAGCAGCAAAGGGCGCTGGCAGAGCTGCAGCAGGTATTGGACCGGCGGGCCTGGCAGGCGGTGCAGGACAACACGGTGCTGCGATCACCCGACCACGACGCCTGGCTCCGCAGCTGGGAGTTGGTCGAGTCGGCGACATCGGCAGATCCGACCGCTGCGGATGCCGGCACCCCGGTCTCGTTCGTGCAACTCTTCTCGCAACCCGAGTCCTACCGGGGGCGGCTGGTCCGGATACGCGGCACCGCGCGTCTGGGCTATCACGTAGCGTCGCGCGAGCAACGCGCCGGCATCCCTGGCTATGATGTCGTGTGGCTGCGTCCGGACGACGGCAGCAACTCGCCGATCGCCGTCTACCTGCAGTCGCTGCCCCCTGGCTTCCCGCCACTTCCCGAGCAGACGGCCGACAATCCGGGGCGTGCGTTGCAGGAAGAGGTGGCCGTGACCGGCGTCTTCTTCAAACGCTGGCTGTACGGCTCCCGCGGAGGACTCAACCTGGCACCGCTCGTGCTCGGCACGATCACCCACTGGACGCCGCAGTCCCCGGCGGCGGTCGATGCCGGCCTGCGGGGCCTCACCCCACGTACCCTCGCGGCATGTGTCGGCGCGGCGGCGCTGGTGAGCCTGGGCCTGGCCGTTTGGGTGTACCGCGCCAACCGCTGGTCCGGACGCCACGCCATGCCGTCTGCCGCCCCGCCGAGCGCGCTGCCCCAGTTCGACGAGCAGTCCGTGCGGACGAACACGGGGGGAATGACGAAGGAATGACGAATGACGAATGACGAAGCACGAAGGAATGACGAAGGGCGAATGACGAGTGATGGTATGGGGGGCGAGTTGGTGCGGGATAGCGGCGCGAGTCAGCACGGAGTGCGTTCCGCCACCCGCGGCACGAGCGCTGCATCGCCACACCAGCCTTCGTCATTCCTTCGTGCTTCGTCATTCGTCCTTCGTCATTCCTTCGTGCTTCCGTCATTCGTCATTCGTCATTCCTTCGTGCTTCC
>DAISIS010000143.1:0-11465 GCA_036821925.1 Pirellulaceae bacterium | reverse complement strand
TGGAAGGTCGGCCGCAAGATCCGCTGGGACGCCGAGACGGAGCAGGTGCTGGACGATCCCGAGGCGCACGCGCTGGTTTCGAAGCCCTACCGGGCCCCGTGGAAGCTGGAGGTCTGATCAGCGCTCAATGGCGTATTCGTCGATCTTGCGATAGAGCGTCGCGCGGCCAATGCCGAGCAGCTTGGCCGCTTCGGGCACGTTGTTGCCGGCGCGCATCAGCGCTTCCTGGATCAGCTTGCGTTCCCAGACGTCGATCCGCAGCGTCTCGAAATCGGCGTCCACCGCCGTCTCGCGCAAGCCGAGATCGGCCGCCTCAATCGTCTCGCCTTCCGCCATCACCACGGCGCTGTCGATCACGTTGCGCAGCTGCCGGACGTTGCCGGGCCACGGATAGGACAGCAGCCGGGCGCGGGCGCCGTCGGAGAGCACCAGCCGGGGCCGCCCGTGCTGCAACTTGAAGTGCTCCAGGAAGAACTGCATCAGCCGCTCCACGTCGTCCCCCCGTTCGCGCAGCGGCGGAACGTACAGCTCGAACACGCTCAGGCGGTAATACAGGTCCTCGCGAAAACGCTTGTCCCGCACGAATTCGCTCAGGTCGCGATTGGTGGCCGCAATCACGCGTACATCCACACTCACTTCTTCCGTCGCCCCCACCGGCAGGAACGGATGCCCCTCGAGAATCCGCAGCAGTTTGGCCTGCCCTTCCAGGGTCAACTCACCGACTTCGTCCAGGAACAGCGTCCCGCTGTGCGCCTGCCGGAACCACCCCAGGTGATCGGCATCCGCGCCGGTGAAGGCGCCCCGCTTGTGGCCGAACAGCTGGCTCTCCATCAAGTCGCGGGGGATCGCCGCGCAGTTGACCGACAGCATCGGCCGGTCCGCACGCGTGCTCACCTTGTGAATGGCCCGCGCCACCAGCTCCTTGCCGGAACCGCTCTCGCCGCGGATCAGCACGCAGCCGGTCGCCCGCGCCACGCGACTGATCCGGCTCTTGAGCCGCTCCATCGGCTGGCTGTCGCCGATCAACTCGTCCAGGTCGGCCGATTTGGCCATCAGCCGGTGATGGTTCGTCGCCAGGATCGCCTGCTGCCGGGCCCGCACCAGCGCCACGACCAGCATGTTCGCCAGCGAGATCGAGATGTCGAAATCGCCCTGCGTGAACCGGCCGTGGTCGAGGTACAGGTGCAGGGCGCCCACCGTCGTGGCCTCGTGCACCAGCGGCACACACATGGCGTCGGCGAAGTGGTTGAGCGACGCCGTGTTGTGGGACACCGACTGGTTGTCAATCCACACCGCATGCCGCTTGCGGCAGACAACCTCCGTGAGCGACTTGCTGAGCGTCACCCGGCCGACCGAGTCGGGCGGATACAACTGCTTGGGCTTGAGTTCCCCGTCATCGCTGAGCCACAGAAACCCGACGACCGACGCGCCGGTGCGGTTGAGCAGCATCTCGAGCGACGTGCGCACCACTTCGTCCGGGTCGTCGATCCCCAACAACTGCAGACTCAGCTGGTGCAGCAGCATCAGATCGCGCGCGGTGTCGGGATCCTCCAGCGCCGCCAGCAGGTGGTCCGAGCCGCCGCTGGGCTGCACCGGCATGTCCCGCACGATGGTCTGCGTCAGTGCCGGATCGATCGAGGCGATCTGCGCCGGCCGGGCTTCGGACTGGCTGAACGAAAACTCCGTCGTCCCGGTCCGGACATGGCAGCCGTCGATCAGCTGCGCCTCGTCCGCCTTCTGACCGTTGACAAACGTGCCATTGCGGCTCCCCGCGTCCCGGATGAACCAGCTGCCTTCCCGGCGCACCACCACCGCGTGCACCCGGGAACACAGCGGGTCGTTCAGCACGATCCGGCAATCCAGCCCCCGCCCGATCAGATTGTCCCCCTCCTCCAGAAGCAAAAAGCTGGCGTTCGCTTTGGGGCCGTTCAGCACTGTGAGATACGTATACACGCCGTCAATACCCGCGGGCAGGGACTCAGTATCACCAGAGGCGACTAGAATCTAATATAGCAGCCGGAGCCCGGAGTCTGCAGGCGGAGGCCGCCCAGTTGTCCGCGCTGACCATCCGCCACCGGCAGCACCCCGCCCGCACAGGCCGCGCTCGGGACGTGACAGACGGCCACCGGACAACAATGATGAGAACCGATGAGCCATTGCCGACAAGGGGCAACTCGGCAAGGCTGCGTCACCAGGGACACAACCGCACGCTTGATGGCACACCCGACCCATTCAATCGGCCTGCTCGTGATCGGACACGGCACCCGCAGTGACCAGGGAAGACAGTATTTCTGGTCGACGGTCAATCACGTGACGGAAGAACTGCCCGGCACGGTCGTGGTCGGCGGATTTCTCGAGCACCACACGCCCGATATCCCCATGGCCCTCCAGGCCCTGGCCCGCCAGGGGCTGAGCGAAGTGGTGCTCGCACCCCTCCTGCTCTGCTCCGCAGGTCACGCCGAACGGGATATTCCGGCCGCCGCGCGCCGCGGCGCCGCAGCCGTTCAGCTCCCGGTCCGACAGCTCGACGTGCTCGGCTGCCACCCCCGGATCCTGGCCCTCTCCGCAACCCGCTTCCGTACCGCCCTCGGACCCCATGATGACCCCGACAACGTGCTGTGGCTGTGCGTCGCACGCGGCAGCTCCCACGCGTCAGCAACGGCCGAAATGCACCGCTTCGTGGCCCTCCGCCGCACACTCACTCCCGTCGGCACTGCCGCCCTGGCCTTCCTGAACAAGGCCGAACCGCGCGTCGAAACGGTGGTATCAGAAATAGCGGCCTCACACTACACCACCGTGATCGTGCAACCACACCTGCTGTACCCGGGACGACTCCTCTCGCGACTCCACCAGCTCGTGACAAGGCAAGATCGAGTTCATCGTCGGCAACGTTGGATTCTGACAGACTGTCTGGGCTGCGACCGCGCGATTGCGCAAGTGGTTGCGGAGCGTTTTCGCGCGGTCGCACCAGCGTGACAGGCACTCGGGCGGTCGCCCGAAACCGGCCTCCCGCCGGCCGCACCCGACGCCCCCACGCCCGTGGCAGGCCGGCGTTGCACCCCACGTGACAGGAGTAGCACACCGCCCAGGAGGCGGGTTAAATAAATCCCCCTTTGCGTATTTTGATGAGAAGCATACAATTCCGCCGCTTTCGGACCGGTTGCACGGAACGCTTTCCGGCATTCACACCGGTGGGCACAATGTGAGATACTGCCGGCTGGCTGCATCCCTTAAGTCTGCTCAGATCGTGCAGACCCAGCAGGCAGCCGTGTTTACCCTGATTGCCTTTGACTGATAAAGGAAGACCGAATGAGCGATGCGCGGCTCTTCAACGCACGGGTCCGACGGGTCAGCTTGGCCATGATACTCGCGATGAGCGCCTTGATGGGGCTGAGCGTATGGCAGTACTGCTGGGCGGAAATCACCCCCCCAACGGCGCTCGAGCGGCGTGTGACCCAGATGGTGACCACATTGATGAAGGGTCAGCATCTGTCGCGGCGTCCCTTGAATGACGAAATCTCGCAGCGCGGCTTCAAGCTCTTCCTGGAAGGACTCGATCCGCTCAAGGTGTACTTCTACCAGTCGGACATTGACGAGTTCAAGCAGTTCGAGCAGCAGTTGGACGACCTGCTGTTGGAGAACAACACGAGTTTTGCCAATCTGGTCTTTCAGCGATTCCTGCAGCGGGTGGACGAGCGGGTGGCGGTCATCGACGAGCTGTTGCAGCAGGAGTTCGACCTGACGCGGGACGAGGAGATGGTAACGGACCCCGACCTGCTGCAGTATCCGCGGACGGAAGCGGAGGCGCGGGAGCGGTGGCGGCAGCGTATCGAGTACGACCTGCTGGTGCTCAAGACGAGCAAGCCAGACAAAGACGACAAAGACAAGGTGGAGGAGCCGCAGAGTCCGGCCGAGGCGGAGCAGGCGGCGCGGGAGAAGCTGTCCAAACGCTACCACAACTTCGCCCGCCGCATGAAGCAGTTCGACAACAATGAGCTGTTGGAGATGTACCTGAGTGCGATCACGTCCAGTTACGATCCGCACACGAGCTACATGTCCCCCAGCTCGCTGGAGAACTTCCGCATCGCATTGCAGCTGAATCTCGAGGGGATCGGGGCTCAGTTGCAGGACCAGGACGGGAAGACGATTGTCGCCAGGGTGGTCCCCGGCGGCGCGGCGGACAAGCAGGGCAAGCTGAAAAAAGACGACCAGATCATCAGTGTCGGCGAAGGGGCAGCGGGCGAGATGGTTGACGTGGTGGGCATGAAGCTCAACGACGTCGTCAAACTGGTGCGGGGCAATGCCGGCACGATCGTCCGGCTGGGCGTCATCCCGGCGGGGTCCAACGAGTCGGTCACCTATGAGATCACCCGGGCCAAGATCGATCTGGAGGAGGAAGCGGCACACGGTGAGGTCTTCGAGGTCGGCACCAAGGCCGACGGCTCGCCGATGAAGCTGGGAGTGCTGGACCTGCCCAGTTTCTATCAGGACATGCAGGCGGCCCAGGACGGGTCCCGGAACTTCCGCAGCGCGACGGCCGATGTCCGCCGGATTCTCGAGGACTTCAAGACGCAGGGGGTCGATGCCGTCGTGCTGGACCTCCGGCGCAACGGCGGCGGCAGCCTGGTGGAGGCGGTCGACATGACGGGCCTGTTCATCGACGAAGGGCCGGTGGTGCAGGTCAAGGGGTTCAACGACCGGGTGGAAGTGCACAGTGACGAGACGCCCGGCGCCGCCTGGGACGGCCCACTGGTGGTCGTGACCAGCAAGTTGAGCGCCAGTGCCAGCGAGATCCTGGCCGGCGCCGTCCAGGATTACCAGCGCGGTCTGGTGGTGGGGGACGAAGCCACGCACGGCAAGGGGACCGTGCAGAGCCTCCGGTATCTCGGCGAGATCATCGGCGGCCCCTATCCGCCCAACTTAGGCGCGCTGAAGATCACCGTCCAGCAGTTCTTCCGCCCGAACGGCGAGAGCACCCAGAAACGAGGCGTGTTGTCCGACATCGTGCTCCCCTCGATCACGAACTACATGGATATCGGCGAGTCCGATCTGGATTACGCCATCGAGTTCCACAAGGTCCCCAAGACCGATTTCCCGCCCGTCCAGCTCGTGACCACGGACCTCATCGGCCGACTCCGCACGGAATCGGAACAGCGGGTCAGCCAGTCGGAGGACTTCGCGAAACTGCTCCAGCGCATTGAACTCTACCGGCAGCGCAAGGAACGCAAGGCGGTGACGCTCAATGAGCAGAAGTTCCTGGAGGAGGGGAAGGAATCGGACGCCGAGCGCGAGGAACGCGAACGCCTCGAGGAAGAACTCACCGGCGACCACAAGATCAAACGCGATTTCTACCTCGATGAAGTCCTGCTGATCACGCGCGACTACGTCACTGCCCTGACCCAGAACACGCTGGCTAGGGTGAACTGACCGGCAGCGGGATGCACATCCCGTCGTAGCCCAGTTCCATCGAGTGCGGCAGCCGCGCGTTGACCGTCTCGTGGTCCAGATCGTGGGACATGTGCGTGAATACCGTCCGCCGCGGTCGAAGTCGCTCGGCCACCGCAATCGCCTGATCCAGATTGAAGTGGGTCGGGTGCGCGCGGGTCCGCAGCGCATCGATCACCAGCGTGTCCAGTCCTTCCAGCAGCCGCAGACTCGACGCGGAAATCCCGTTCGTATCGGTGCAGTAGGCCAGGTCGTGGATGCGGAAACCCAGCACCTGGAAATACGGCCCGTGCTGCAGCCGGATCGGCGTGACCTGCGCCCCCAGGACCTCAAACGGCGCTTCGTCAATCGTGTGGAACTCCAGCTGCGGTACCGCACCTGCGTGCGTCACCGGACGGTCTGAAAACGCGTAACTGAACGCCTGCCGTATCACCTGCTCCACATCGCGTTCCACGTACAGCGGCACCGGATGCCCCAGGTAGAACGGAAACAAACGCAGATCGTCGAGCCCGAAAATGTGGTCCGCGTGGGCATGCGTGAACACCACACTGTGCACGATCCCAATGCCCTCGCGCAGCAGCTGGAATCGCAGGTCGGGCGGCGTGTCGATCAGCAGATTGCCGCCCGGCAGTCCGGCAATCGCCGCACTGCGCGTCCGCTGGTTCCGCGGCTGGCCCCCCGTACAGACCGCACAGCCACACCCGATCGTCGGAACCCCCACCGACGTGCCGGTCCCCAACAAGATAAATTGACCGCGGATATCCTTGCTCGTGGGTGCATCCACCACTAACGGCTACCTCATCAGTTCCACTATCACGATGTGCAGTGTGCAGGTTGGCAGATTCCAGGCAAAACCGCAAGACGCTGCAGCGTCACCCCACTCCTGCGCGTGTGTCTGCCCCCGGTTCGCCCCCCTTGCTCGTGCTCGTCACTCGTGCTCGTCGCTCGTGCTCGTCGCTCGTGCCCGTGCTGGTGCTCGTGCTGGTGCTCGTTGCTCGTGCTCGTTGCTCGCAACTGCCGGCCCCGCTCAGCGTCACTCCTCGATGCCCGATGCCCGATGCCCGGCAGACGCCTGCTGTCCTGCAGCGAGTGACGAGTGACGAGTGACGAGCACGAGCACGAGTGACGAGCATGAGCACGAGCACGAGTGACGAGCGACGAGGGCGGGAATCGGATGATACCGGTGCGCGGGTGGGGGGTGGGAGCGGCCAGGGGGCGGGCCTCGCCGCGGTTGACCCGATCCGGCAATCGCTATAAACTATGTCAGCGGAATATGTTGCGCGCCATCGGGGTGACTTGGTGGAGCCGCGGGGTTTTCTGCTGTCTGCCGGATCTCGCCCTGGGTGGGGGCGAACCCATGTATCGATGTGCGTGCGAACAGTGCGGCCGGCTGGCGGCAGCACTCGGGACCGGCGAGACAGCTCGTGTGGATTCGAGGCTTGGCACATTCGCCCATCTTTTTGCAGCGACCGAATGAGTCGCGGATTAGCCATGGAACTGCTGGAACGTATTTGGGAATTGCTCGGGCTGTTCTTCAACGGTCTGACGCGTGGCGTCGAGCGGACGATCACGTCGGTCTTCGGTTCGTCCAACGCCCGGTATATCAAGCGACTGCAGGCCAAAGTGCAGGCCATCAACCGGCTGGAGCCGCATTTCCAGGGCCTGTCGGACGAGGAGTTGCGGGCCCAGACGGACAGGTTCCGGGAGCGTCTGGCGGCCGGTGAGACGCTGGACGACATCCTGGTGGAAGCCTTTGCGGCGTGCCGCGAATCGGGTCGCCGGCATCTGAGCATGCGGCACTACGATGTGCAGCTGATTGGCGGGATGGTGTTGCACAGCGGCACGATTGCGGAAATGGTGACCGGCGAGGGCAAGACGCTGGTGGCGACGCTCGCGGCCTATCTCAACGCGCTGGAGGGCAAGGGGGTCCACGTGGTGACGGTCAACGACTACCTGGCCCGCCGCGACATGGAATGGATGGCACCGCTCTATATGGGGCTGGGGCTGACCGTGGGAGCGATCCAGTCGGACATGGAGGTGGAGGACCGGCAGAAGGCGTATTCCTGCGACATCACGTACGGGACGAACAACGAGTTCGGTTTCGACTACCTGCGCGACAACATGCGTCCCGCGCGGCGTGGCGACGACCGGTACCCCAAGTATCGCCAGCAGTCGCAGGGGCCGCTGCATTACGCCATTATCGACGAGGTGGACAACATTCTGATCGATGAAGCCCGGACGCCGCTGATCATCTCCGGCCCGGCGCACGAGAATGTGCGGAAGTACGTGGAGGCCGATCGCATTGCGCGGCAGTTGAAGCGGGACGCGCATTTCGAAGTGAACGAGAAGGACCACAGCACGAACTTGACGGACGAGGGGGTCCGGGCGGCCGAGAAGCTGGCGGGGGTGGAGAGTTTCTACACGGCGGGCAACATGGAATGGCCCCACCTGCTCGACAATGCGCTCAAGGCCCACTACCTCTACAAGCTCGACGTGAACTACGTGAACAAGGAGGGCGCGATCGTCATTGTTGACGAGTTCACAGGGCGGTTGATGGAAGGTCGCCAGTGGAGCGACGGGCTGCACCAGGCGGTGGAGGCGAAGGAAGGGGTGAAGGTCAAGGAGGAGACGCAGACGCTGGCCACCATCACGCTGCAGAACTACTTCAAGCTCTACGACAAAATCGCCGGCATGACCGGTACGGCCATGACGGAAGCGGCCGAGTTCTGGAAGATCTACGAGCTGGACGTGGTGGCGATCCCGACCAACCGGCCGCTGCGCCGCGACGAGTTCCCCGACGTGATTTACTGCACGGAGACGGAGAAGTTCAACGCGGTGGCGGAGGAGATCGAGCGGCTGAACCGCTGGGACGTGCTCATCCTGAAGTCGGGCGAGGAGTTGTGGGGGGAGATTGTGCGCGACCTGGAGGACGCCATCGAGTACCGGGCGCAGGGGGGCAAACAGAAGGAGCTGATCCCGCGCAGCAAGATCGACGTCATCGAGCGCAAGGGGCGGCCGGTGCTGGTCGGTACGGTCTCCATCGAGAAGAGCGAGCGGCTGTCGCACCTGCTCAAACAGCGCGGCATCGAACACGAGGTGCTCAACGCGAAGCACCACAAGCGCGAGGCGGAGATCGTGGCGCAGGCGGGGCGCAGCAGTCGCGTGACGATTGCCACGAACATGGCCGGCCGCGGGACCGACATCATCCTGGGAGGCAATCCCGACACGATGACCTGGGCCCGCCTGCAGGACAAGTACGCCACGCGACTCGACGTCCCCCGCGACGAGTGGAATGCGCTGGTCAAGGAGATCGAACAGCAGGAGCAGATGAAGGAAGACGGCGAGCTGGTCAAGCAGCTGGGGGGGCTCCACGTGATCGGCACGGAACGGCACGACGCGCGGCGCATCGACCTGCAGCTGCGCGGCCGCTGCGGCCGCCAGGGGGACCCGGGAAGCAGCCGGTTCTTCCTGTCGCTGGAGGATGACCTGATGCGGATCTTCGCCGGCCCCTGGGTGAAAAGCATCCTGGAGCGGCTGGGGATGAAGGACGGCGAGAAGATTGAAAGCCGCATGGTCACGCGGCGCATCGAAGCGGCGCAGAAGAAGGTGGAAGAACGCAACTTCGAGATCCGCAAGAACCTGCTGGAATACGACGAGGTGATGGACGAGCAGCGCAAACGGGTCTACAGCTACCGCCAGCGGATCCTGGAAGGGGTCAGCTGCCGCGCGCTGATCATCGGCATGATCCGCAGCCAGATCGACCGCTATGTCGACATGTTTCTCGATCGCGACTACGGGGTCGATTCGTTCGCCAAATGGGCCGGCGCCCGGCTCTCCACTACGCTCGACCCCCGCGACTATCGCGGCATGGACTTCCCCTCCGCGGAAATGTACGCCAAGGACCAGGCCGAACGCATGGCGGAGACCCAGGTCCTGGACGCCATCGAAGAAAACCTGCCGGTGGAAGAGGAGCCCAGCGAGTGGAACTGGGAGGCGCTGGCCAAGCTCGCCGACATCCGCTGGGGACTCAACCTGCGCGACCGCGACCTGAAGAAGGTCGGCCGGGACAACGTCGCCGAACTGCTGATCGAGAAGGCCCGCGAGGCGATCCACCGCATCGAGCTGACCGAAGGAGCGCCTTTCCTGCAGAGCGACTTCGCGCTGCGCTCGGTGCTGGGCTGGGTGAAAGCCAAGTTCGGCATCGATCTGGAGTGGGCGCAGATCAGCGAGCTGGAGGCCGCCCCGCTGAAAGACTACCTCTGCCAGCTCGCCGAACAGAAATATGACGAGAAGGAGGCGGAATACCCGGTGATGGCCGGCCTGTACCGCTTCGCCACTGGCGCCGGCCATGCCCGCATCGACCGCAACGCGCTGGTGGACTGGGCGCGCGAACGGTTCGCGGTGGAATTCGACATGGAGGACCTCAAGAACAAGCAGCGCGATGACATCCGGGCGGCGCTGCTCGTCCACAGCCGGGACGCCCAGCAGCGGGCAGTCGAGGCGTTGGCGGTCGTCAAGCAGAAAGTCGATACGCTGTTCCGCGCCGGCGACACCTCCGCCACCGTCGACCGGCTGGGCGAGGGCAATGGGGAGCTGGAGTCGCTGTCGCGCTGGCTGCGGGATACCCTCCAGTGCGACCTGCCGGCCGACGCGCTGCAGAAGCTGCGCCGCGACGAACTGGAGCAGACCCTCTGCAACGCGGTGGAAGACCGCTATCGGCCCGAAATGCGGCGGATGGAACGCGCCCTGCTGCTGAGCCTGGTCGACACCGCCTGGAAAGACCATCTGCTGGCCATGGACCACCTGAAATCCGCGGTCGGCCTCAAGGGCTGGGCCCAGATGGATCCGAAGGTGGAGTACAAACGCGAAGGCATGCGGATGTTCGAACAGATGTGGAGTTCCATCGGCGAACGGACCACCGACCTGATCTTCCGGATGGAACAGCTGGACGAAGGCTTCGTCGGTTCCACCTGGGTCGAAACCTCCGCGCGGCACGACGAGGCCCAGAGTGCCAGTGAGATTGCCAGCCAGCAGCAGGCGGCCATCGACGCGAGCCAGGGGGACCTGCGCGTCGATCCGATCCGCAATCGCGGTCAGCGCGTCGGCCGCAACGATCCGTGTCCCTGCGGGAGCGGCAAGAAGTACAAGGTCTGCTGTATGCGCAAGGGTGGTTAGACGGTCGCGCCACGCGACTGCCCAGCGAACCAGGACGTCCGGATGCCGTATTTGCTCAACGTTGTCTACCTGATCTTGATCCTCTGCTTCTCACCTTACCTCGCCTACGCGGCGGTGCGTTACGGCAAGTACCGGGATGGCTGGGGGCCCAAGTATTTCGGGGTCGTGCCGCGGCGGGCGGGCAACCGCCCCTGCCTCTGGCTGCATGCGGTGAGCGTGGGCGAGGTGAACCTGCTGCAGCCGATCCTCAGCCAACTCGGGCAGGAGCATCCGGCCTGGGAATGCGTGATCTCGACGACCACCCGCACCGGCCTGGCGCTGGCCCGCAAAAAATACGCCGGCTGCCAGGTGTTCTACTGCCCGTTGGATTTCACCTGGTCGGTCCGGCACGCGATGCTGCGCATCCGGCCCAGCGTGCTGGTGCTGGCCGAACTCGAGCTGTGGCCCAACCTGATCCGCGCCGCGCGCCAGCACGGCGCTCGCGTCGCCATCGTCAACGCCCGGTTGAGTGACAAGAGCTACCGCGGCTACCGGCGGATCCGCCCGCTGACCCGCCGCGTCCTGGAACAGGTCGACCTGATCGCCGCGCAAGACGAAACGTACGCCGCGCGGTTCCGTGCCCTGGGCGCTCCCGCCGCGGCCGTGCACGTCACGGGCTCGATCAAGTTCGACGGCGCGCAGACCGAGCGGACCATCCGGCCACACTGCGTCTGCGCGAGGTGTGGCGTCTGCCCCCCAACGCGTTCGTGCTGCTGGCCGGCAGCACGCAGGAGCCCGAGGAACGCATGGCGATCCGCGCCCTGCGCGCCATCCTCCCGCAGTGCCCCGGCGCACGCCTGATCGTG
>DAISIS010000142.1:0-11468 GCA_036821925.1 Pirellulaceae bacterium | reverse complement strand
TCCCATCGCCTCCTCGCGGAACCGCTGCCGAAAAGGCTCGACGCCGGCGAGAAACTGGTTCAACGCATGGGTCGGGTGACTCGGAGCGGTGCTCCACTTCCACTGCGCGAGCTCAGGCATCACGGTGAACAGGAATGCCTGTTCCCGCACCTGCGCCGCGCGCTGCACTAATCGCTGTACGTGATCCTCCATCTCCTGGAACAGCCGCTGATGCCGCGCGGCCGGGTCGAAGGACTGCCGCCGCTCGGCCGGCCGTTCCTCCGACAGGGGAGCCAAGGTGTCCAGGCCGAGCGCGGCGGCGAACGCCTCCACAGCCGGATCGGAAAGCGGGCCGGCGTCGCTCCGGACCAGCGTCGGCTGCGGCAGGAGACCGCCCGTCTCAATCCGCTGCACTTCTGCGGCCACGCGGGCGTAGTCCGGCGTGTGCCATTCTCCTTTGTGGCCGGTCACGTCCGGGACCGGTGCGTGCTCGATGATCAGCCCGCGCGGGAGGACCAGCCCCGCAATTTCGGCGTCGCCGAACTCGCGCAGCAATCCCCACACGTTGCGATAGATCGGTTCGCTCCAGACCGCCTGCCGCGCATCGAAATAGCCGCTCACCAGCGCGGCGTCGATCCGGGTGTCGACCGCGGCCGCGTAGAACGCGGTCAAACCTCCTTCGGCATAGCCGCACACGCCAATCCGAGCTGACTGGCCGTGGCGCGCGCGAAGCCAATCCACTGCCGCCAGCACCACCTGGGTCTCATAGCCGATCACGTGCCGCCCCATGTGGAACGCCTGGCGATAGATCCACTCGCGGTACGTCTGATCCGAGGCCTTGATCTGCGGATCGTCAGTGGAGAGCGGCGCACGGCTGATCGTCACCGGCAGCAGGATCGCAAGTCCGTTTTCGGCCAGCCGCAGCGCGGCCAGCGCTGCCTGGGGATGACCCGGTGCGAGCCCCAGCACTTGTTCGGGCGTGGTGCCGGCGTCTGGGACCCAGACGATGTGCCCGCGGGGCGGAGCGGTCGGTTCCACCAGCAGGCCGCATCCCCAGAGGCCTTCAAGCACGGGCCAGCGCACCTGATACACGCGGTACGCGGCCGTCTCCGCCACCAGGGCCGGGTTGGCCTCGTCCCCATACCGTTCCAGCGCCGGCGGCTGACGCTCGTCCACCACCCCGATGATCGCACGCAGGTGAGCGCGGTTCTCCGCGACGGAGGCCAGGTACGCGTCGAGGG
Source organism: Pirellulaceae bacterium (assembly GCA_036821925.1). Taxonomy (GTDB): domain Bacteria; phylum Planctomycetota; class Planctomycetia; order Pirellulales; family Pirellulaceae; genus JAAYDI01. Next base: position 10,248 of record DAISIS010000142.1, on the reverse strand, counting down.
AGGCAAAGTCCCGGTGCCAGTGCGCCGCACGCCGCGCTGGTGCCTCCGCAATCTTGCGTTCCACAAACTGGTGCGCTCCGTCCATCAGCCGCCCCGATAGATCGGCCTCCTCCCACTCCAGCGGCTCAGTGCCCGGCAGGACGCTGCCCGCCTGCGCCGGCCCGGTCGGTTGAGCGCACGCTGGCGGCGCGCCGGCGAGTGCTGTGAAGGCGGCCACCAACCAGCCCAACTGCACGGTGCGTGTCATAGGACGATGCATGAGGATCAGCCTCCTTTCGTGGCGGAACACTTCGCAAGATTCAACGCAGGTCAGCAATATGCTCGGGAGACACACACGCCGGACCCTGTGCCAGCCAGCGGCGACCGAGCTGGCGGATCTCCTGCCAGTCGGTGGCTGTACCGAGCAGGACGCCAAACCGGCGCCGCTCGGTCCAGCGGTTGAGTTCCATATCCTGGCAATATGCCGAGTAGTCTGCCCAGAACGACCGGATGCGTCGCCCCGCGGGTACAAAGAACTGGCCGACGGATCCGAAGCTGTAGGCGTAGGGCGAGTCGGGTGTCCAGAACGACGTCTGCGAGTTGAGCTGGCCGATCGGCCAGTGGTCCCAGCGGCCGGCTCCCCACCCCGAACCCCCCTCGGCGCCGGGCGTGCAGTGGTCGATCAACTGATTCTGCTCGGCCGGGAAGCCGCTGGCTGTGCCCAGCACGGCAAACAGCAGCCGCTCCCGCAGCGGCAGGACCAGCGCGCAGCCTGGCGACTGCGAGATCGCGGCCAGCGTCGCATCGTCGCCGCTCCGCCGCACCTGACCGGCATCGTCCCAGTAAATGTCATATCGGCGCTCGCTGAACAGGTCGAGCACGCAGTGCGTGTGGCAGTCGCCACGCTCCGCGTCGCGCGGAAACACGTCGCTGATCAACGCCCCGGCCGGCGCCACGCCGAACAGCTCGACCGGTTGCGTGCTGTAACCGATCACCTGGTCGGGCATCAGGCTCTCGTAGCTCATGCGGCGCAACACCAGTCCGTTCGGATAGGCGAAGTAGTCTTCCGTCCCGCGCAGGCGGGGCTGCGAGTCGTCGTGCATGTTGACGCACAGATAGGTCCACCTGACCCACACGCGCTGCGGACCACGCTCCAGTATGTCGACACAACTGTTCCGTTCTCTGCGCCCCAGATTATTGAACAGTTCCGCATCGCCCAGGTTGCCTTCAAAGAACTGATTGCACATGCCCGCCCCGCTGGGCAGCTCCAGGATCGGGCAGTAGCTCGCCTCATGGCTGAATACGAGCCGGTGGGTGAGTTCCTTCCAGTAGACCACGACCGCCTTGTGGGGATTCAGATCGGCGTGCGGAGGACTGGGGGTGAGCGGGCCGGTGTAACGCCCCGGCGTGTAGTCGTGCACTTCCACCGCGGCGACACCCGGCGTGGGCCGGTCCGCCAGATCGGCCAGCGATACGGGCGGCGGCAACCGAAAGACCGTCTCCGCTGCCTCCTGGGCCCGGATGGCTGTCGGCCACAGGAGGGCTGTCGACCACAGTAAGAGCAGCGTTCCCAGACCTGCACAGGTCCGGCAGCTTGGCGTCGATGTCATGGCTGGCTCCCCTCAGCAGGACAACGACCAGTATGCGGCACGCACCGGCACGGTTGCAATGCCCACCGAGCAGAGCTAAGTTGATGACGATCATTCGCCCGGCTGTCGCACCTGCGGCGAAGTGCCGAGGGCAGGCACGCGCGGGGCAGGTGTGGCGCATGATCGTGTCAAGGCCGTGATTGTGTCAAGGTCCATGAGGAGCAAGAGCATGCGGAAGTTGTCGCGTCGCGCGTTTCTCAAGAACACCACTGCCGCGGCCGCCGCGGGCATCGCTCTGCCGTATGTCATCCCGTCGGGCGTGCTGGGCGCCGGCCCGGCAGGGGCCAACGAACGATTGACGTTCGGCATGATCGGCGTGGGCGGTATGGGAACATACCATCTGCAGGAGATCAAGGCTTTGATGGACCGGGGCGAAGCCAACATTGCGGCCGTCTGTGACGTGGACGCGCAGCGGCTGGCACAGGCGTGCCGCACGGCGGGACCGCAGGCGGACGCATATCGCGACTACCGGTATGTGCTGGAGCGCCGTGATATCGATGCCGTGATTATCGCCACACCCGACCACTGGCACGCCGTTCAGACCGTGCATGCGGCTGAATGCGGCAAGCACGTGTATGTCGAAAAGCCGGCCTGCTGCACGATCGCGGAAGGAAAGGCGATGATCGCCGCCTGCAACCGCCACCGCGTCGCCGTCCAGGTTGGCTCGCAAGGCCGCAGCCAGCCGGAGGCGTATCTGGCACACCGCTACCTGGTCAACGGCAATATCGGAACCGTCCAGCGTGTGGACTGCTGGCACTACGAGAGCCCGGAAGGTGCGACCGATCCGGATCGCGAGCCGCCGGCGGAACTGGACTGGGACTTGTGGCTGGGACCGCTGCGCTGGCGCCCCTACAACCCCGGGTATGCACCGGGCACTTTCCGCTGGATGATGGAGTCGGGAGGGGGGCAAATCCGCGACCGCGGCGCGCATGTGATGAGCTGCGCCATGTGGTGGATGGGGGCCGACGGGACCGGGCCGGTCGAAGTGGAGGCGACCGGCACCGCGCCGCGCAAAGGACTGTGGGACTCGGCCGTCAGCATGCGCGTCACCTACACGTTCAAGAATCCCGATTGGATCCTCACCTGGAATCAGCCGGGGGTGCCGGTGCCGCCGGAGCAACGCGATGGATCGGAACCGGGAGGACCCATTGAGCGGCCCGGCTATGGCGCCGTCTACACCGGCACGACGGGCACCTTCCATCACTGGGGCGGCGATGGCGGCACGTGGGCCGAACGCAAGGCGCGACAATGGGAACCCGGCGCCGGCACGCAGGATGTCTACCGCAGCCCCGGACACAAACAGGACTGGTTCGAAGGCATCCGGACCGGACGCAAGACGATCATGAACGTCGAAGCCGGCGCGGATGTGGCCATTCTGACCGTCCTGGGCAATCTCTCGTTCCTGCTGGGACGCAAGCTGCAGTGGGACCACAGCAAGCGGGAGATTGTCGGCGATCCATACGCGCAGCGTCTGATGGACCGGCCGCAGCGCTATCCGTATGCGATGTGAAGCGTGCACAAGTGGCGGCGGCCGCGAGCCCGGCAGGCGGTGGCAGCGGCCGCCTGCGGAGCCCACGGCCAGAATCATCTGTCTTCAGTCACTGGACATCGAACAAGGTGGGGATCATGGAACCGTTGACCCTGGAATTGCTGATCAAGAATATCCAAAGCAGTGACGAGTCCCTGCGGGCGGCGGCCCGGGACGGGGCCGGTCCTGTGGGCGCGGCGGCGATCGGGCCCCTGGCCGCCATCGCCGCCCAAGGCGAACTGGAAATAGCGCGCGCGGCCGTGCGAGCCATGCAGAACATCGTCTACTACGCGGGCCGGCCGGGCGCGGACGATGAGGCCGCAGCCGTGGCGGCGGAATTGGTCCAACTCATTTCGGCAGAGCCGCCCCTGCAACTGCGGCGGGACATCCTGTGGCTGACCTGGCAGATCGCCGGCGCTCCGGCCGTCCCGGCAGTCGCCTCACTGCTGGATCATCCCGACCTCGGCGGCGACGCGCGGATGTGCCTCGAAGGACTGCCCGTCGAGGAGGCCATCACCGCGCTGCAGGCGGCGCTTGCCACCGCCCCGGACGCCCAGAAGCCGGCACTCGCCCACTCGCTGCGCAAACGCGGTGTCGAAGTTACCGGCGTGAAAGATGTGCGGTTGGTGCCGAAGAAATGACGAAGGAGTAATGACGAAGCACGAAGGAATGACGAAGGACGAATGACGAATGATGGAATGTGAGGATAGATGGAGAGTGCTTTGTCAGGGCGGGAAGTGGCGGGCGATTGCCGCGCCCGGCGCGTGCCTGACTGGGAGGCTGTGTGGCGCGCGGGTGCAGCGCACGCTCAGGCGTCCGGGCGGCGGTGTGTGTCGCGCGCTGTCTCGAGCTGCTGGATCCAGGGGCCGATGAAGTGCCCGTGATCGTGGTACGTTCGGCCGCTCACCAGGTTGCCATCGATGACGCACGCTTCGTTGACGAACGTCCCGCCGCAGACCTCCAGATCGAAACGGCACTTCGCCACGGTGGCCATCCGCCGGCCGCGGACACAGCCGGCGTACGCAGGTATCTCGACGCCGTGGCAGACGCAGGCCACTGGCTTGTTCGCGGCAAAGAAATGACGCGTCACGCGCACGAGGTCTTCATCATAGCGAATGTACTCCGGCGCTCGGCCGCCGGAGAAGAAGATCCCGAGGTAATCTTCCGGGCGGATGTCCGCGAAGGCGATGTCGGCGTCGATCGTGTACCCCTCCCATTCCCGCGTGATGGTCCAGCCCGGCCGGACCTCGTGCAGGACCATCTGGTAGCGGCGTTTCTCGGGCCCTGCGACCACGGGCTCGAATCCCGCTTCGATCAGGCGGTAGTAGGGATACAGCGTATCGACTGTTTCGGTCGCGTCACCGACAATGATCAGGACCTTGTGCATGGTAGCCGTCCCGCTCGAGGTCACTCCGTGCCGGCTGCCCAGAGTGCGCCGCGGACGAGCAGCAGCTGAAACATCTCCTGCTGGCAGGCCTGCGGGTCGTGCCCCAGCGCGTTGTAGAACACGCGTCCTTTGCCCCAGTCCTGGGTCCACAGCACCGGCATGGCACGCCCCTGGTACAGGCCGTTGGCCAGCACCTGGACGCGTGGATCGAAGTCCGTGATGTACTGCTCGTCCGTGGTCATGAACTCCTCGATGCCGCGCGTGATGGGACTGTCAGTCTTTGTCACGCTGACCTGATATGCGCGGTATTGCGGATGGGTGAGGAAGTAACCGCCGACCAGCGCCCGGTATTCGGGATCGCCCCGGAACGAATCGGCTCCGGAATGGCAGGTCGCGAACCCGTTGCCGCTGGCGATGTGGTTGAGCAGCCCCCGTTTCTGCGCGTCGGTGATTTCCCCAAGTGTCCAGTAGAACACGACCAGCTTGAACGGCGCGATGCGATCGGGCAGCAGCGCATCGAGATCGTCCTGCACGCGCGTCACATCGAACCGGCCGGACTTCTCCAGCACGGACTGCATGATGTCCCCGATCGCCTTGCCATCGTGGACCGGGCCGCCCGTCAAGAGCAACGTCGGGATCCGCCCCGCCTGCGCCGGTGGGGCCGCGGCCGGCTCCAGTGCGACGAGCGTCGCAGACGCCATCATCCAGAACGCAAGGCCGGCGGCAATCATCCACGCGGTAGAGGCATAGCATCTCTTCATCATGACCGTCCCTTTCTCGACTGTGAACAAACGTGTGCTGGTGCGGAACCCTTCGGCCCCACCCTGTCCGGCGGGACCTGGCGGGCGAGGATCGAGGATCGAGGATCCTCGTCACTCGGTGCCGGGTAATCCAGCCTACTGCGAGCGGTGCGCGTGATCAAGTTGCCTCCCGCGGCGAACCGGCCGGCGTGGTACGCAGCAGCGCTCGCCGCGGCTACAATCGTAGCGTGGCGGGCAACACTCGACCCGCGATGGCTGTGTGGGGTCGGAAGGCCTTCCGCACGCGATCACCGCGCAGAAAGACCGGAAAGGACGTGGAGCATGCGAAGCATCGTCGTAGCAGCGTTTCTGGGCCTGGCGGCCGCGCGCGGGGCGTGGTGCCAGGAGCCCGTGGTGTGGGTGGCGTCCCCGTGGCAGCACGTGCTGCGCGATACGGAACCTGGTCCGGCCGGATCGGCCGCCGTCGCCGCCGCCCGCAACGAATACGAGCCGCTGCGGGTCGTCGTCCGGGCCGGCGCGCAGAGGCTGGATGACGTCCGTGTGGAAGCCGGCGCCCTGACCGGACCCGGGGGCGAGATTGCCGCCGAACACCTCACGCTCTTCCGCGAACATTACATCCATGTGTTCCAGCCGAGCCCGGCCTCCCAGGCTCCTACAGGCTGGTACCCCGATGCGCTGATTCCGTGCGCCGGGGGTGATCCGGCGGTGCGTGCGGCGGCCACATACCCGGCGATGCCGTTCGCCGTCGAGCCGGGCATGAACCAGGGGGTGTGGGTCGATGTGTACATCCCGCGCGACACCGCGCCCGGTGAGTATACCGGGACGATCCGCGTGACGGCCGCTGATGCAGTGATCGGCTCGATACCGGTCAGTCTCCGCGTGCTCCCCTTCACACTGCCCGACGAGATTTCGCTGCGCAGCAACTTCGGCGGGCTCGACTACGGCCTGGCCCGGGCGCTCGGTATGGAGTACGGCTCCACGGCCTTCACGAAGGTGGAGGACCAGTACATCGATCTGCTGCTCGCGCACCGCGCGATCCCCTCATCGCTGGGAAGCATCTGGCCGCTGTGGTCTCCGGAAGGTGGCATTGATGACCGTCACAGCGGCCCGCGCATGCAGAATCTGATCGAGAACCGCCACGTCAATGCGCTCTGCGTCCCCTTCCTCTATCGCGACGAGCCGGACAAGTGCCGCGCGTATCTGCGCGATCTGGCGGCGTATCTGCGCAGCAAGGGATGGCTCGACCTGGCCTACATCTACATGGAGGACGAGCCGAACGATGCGGAGCAGTACGAGACCGTCCGGCAGCAGGGTGCGCTGATCCGCGAGTCCGGCATCCGGCGTTTATGCACCGAGCAGACCGTCACGTCCGACCCGGCTTGGGGAACGTTGTACGGCGCTGTGGACATCTGGTGTCCGCTGTGGTGCCTGTACGACGAGCAGACGGCGTCCGAGCGGCAGCAGCTTGGCGAAGAGATCTGGACGTACACGGCGCTGTGCCAGGGCAACGGCCAGGCACCGTTCTGGCAGATCGATTTCCCGCCGGTGCACTTCCGTGCGCCGTTCTGGGTGAGCTGGCACTATCGCGTGAAAGGGTTCCTGTACTGGTCCAGCATCTACTGGACCGACGGGCAGGATCCGTGGACTGTGCCGCACTTCCGTGACGCCTTCTGGGGCGAAGGCATGCTGCTCTACCCGGGGCAGGAAGCCGGCTTGACCGGCCCCGTCCCATCGATCCGCCTGAAGCTGATCCGGGAGGCGCTGGAGGACTTCGAATACATGACGCTGGCCAGCGGTCAGGGGCGCGCCGCGCAGGTGGCCGCGATCGTCGACAGCCTGGCGCGTTCCTTCTCAGACTGGAGTCAGGATCCGGAAGCGTACCTGGCCGCCCGGGCGCAACTGGCTGAGTTGATTGCACCCGAGTGATCAAACGATTGCACGATCGGGCGGTGGGCGTTAGGCTGTCGACGGCCACCCGCTGGGACATTCGTTCAGCTGTCGAAACGTGGCGCCATCGCCGGAGTTCCGGGACGGTCCGGCCCGGGCGAGGTGCTCTGCGTTCGAAACCATACCACAAGACGAGGAAGGTCGTGCCATGTTGAACTTCACCTACCACAATCCCACCGTGATCGTGTTCGGCCGCGGGACGATCGCGCAGTTGCCGGAACTGATTCCTGCTGCGGCCCGCGTGCTGCTGACCTATGGCGGCGGATCGATCAAGCGGAACGGTGTGTACGAGCAGGTGCGCGAGGCGCTCCAGGACCGGACGGTGGTAGAGTTTGGCGGCATCGAACCGAACCCGCGCTATGAGACCTGCCTGCGCGCCGTGGAGTTGTGCCGGCGCGAGCAGATCGACTTCCTGCTGGCTGTCGGGGGTGGGTCGGTCATCGACGGCACCAAGTTCATTGCGGCAACACTGGAGTATGCAGGTGACGAACCCTGGGACCTGCTGGAGGACCAGACGTTGATTCGCGCCGCCGCTCCGTTTGGTGCCGTGCTGACGTTGCCCGGCACCGGCTCGGAAATGAACAACGGCGCGGTCATCTCGCGCGAGTCCAACCATCAGAAGCTGTTCTTCAACAGCCCGCACACGTTCCCGAAATTCTCGGTCCTCGATCCCGAAGTCACCTACTCGCTGCCGCCGCGGCAGTTCGCCAACGGGACGATCGATGCGTTCGTACAGGTCCTGGAACAGTACCTGACCTATCCGGTCGATGCGCCGCTGCAGGATCGCTTTGCCGAGGGCATCCTCCTGACGCTGCTGGAGGAGGCTCCCAAGGTCCAGGCCGACCCGCACAACTACCATGCGCGGGCGAACCTGATGTGGTGCGCCACACACGGGCTCAACGGGTTGATCGCCTGTGGCGTACCGCAGGACTGGGCGTCGCACATGATCGGGCACGAACTGACCGCGCTCTACGGCGTGGATCACGGCCGGACGCTCGCGCTGGTCATGCCCCGGATCATGCGGCACCAGCGCGCCCGCAAACGCGACAAGCTGCTGCAGTTCGCTGCCCGCGTGTGGGGGCTGCAGGACGGCGACGAGGATGCGCGGATTGACGGGGCGATCCAGCGGACGGAAGCGTTCTTCCGCGCGCTGGGTGTCAGCACGGCGCTGAGCGACCATGACGTGCCGCCCGAGGCGGCCAGTCTGGTGGCCCAGCGTCTGGCGGCACGCGACATGCGACTGGGCGAACACGCGGATCTCGGTCCGGCCCAGGTGGAAGAGATCCTGCGGCTGTGACCCCAGACCGCGGACAGCGGACTGCAGTGCGGCAGATCCCGCGCGAGCGGCACCGCCCGCTGCGGTACCAAGTGCGCCAGTGTGGAGCTGTCCCCCCGGAACCACGCGTGCAGTATTGGACGGGCCGGTGGAATCGCGTATGTTGGGGGGATTCTCCCAGGCACCCGTTGATCCGGATATTGATGGAAGGGGACTGATCATGAAGCGGCAACGCGCGATGTGGGCGGGGCTTTGCGGCCTGTTGTTGTGTGTATGCGGACAGTCCAGCAGCGGCGGCGAACGGCCGTTCAACGGCCCGTACGCGGGAGCCAACCTGAACCGGGTGGCGTTTCCGATTGGCGGTATTGGAGCCGGCATGTTCTGTCTGGAGGGCACTGGCGCGATCTCACACATGTCCGTACGGCACCGCATGGAGTTCTTCCATGAACCGACTGTGTTTGCCGCCCTCTGCGTGCTGGATGCCGAGGATGGCGCACCGGTCGCGCGGGTGCTGGAAGGTCCGATACCGGACTGGAAGTACTTCGGGGCCGCCGGCACCGGCAATGGCGGGACGGGCACGACGTATGGTTTCCCCCGATTCCGGCAGGCTGAATTCGTGGCCCAGTTCCCCTTTGCCACCGTGCGGCTCGCCGACCAGGCTCTGCCCGTCGCGGTGACGATCACTGGTTGGAGCCCGTTCACGCCGCCCGATCCGGACCCTTCGAGCCTGCCGGTGGGGGCCTTGGAGTATCAGTTCCGCAACACATCCGACCGGAGTGTGCGCGCCGTCTTCTCGTTCAACGCGCGCAACTTCATGTGTGCCGATGGCAACTGGGGCAACAGCTCGATCGGGAGTGTCGAGGGAGGGTTCGTCCTGTATGCCGGCCAGGGCCCGCAGCGGGATCGCGCAGGTGCGTTCGCGGTTTTCGTGCCCGATGAGCCGACCGTGGTCGACCACTGCTGGTTCCGGGGCGGCTGGTGGGACGCGCTGACCATCGCCTGGAACAACGTGGCGCAGGGTACGCCGGTCGACAATCCACCGGTCGACGCCAACGCGCCGGGGGCGTCATTGGCCGTTCCCTTGCAGCTGGATCCCGGCCAGGAGAAGACTATCCGGCTGCTGGCCAGCTGGTACGTGCCAACCTCGCCGCTGCGGTTCGGCAATCGAGCGGCGGGCCCAGCCTTCCGCCAAGCCCCCTCGCGGGGCACGGCGCAGAACGGGCAGCAGCCGGTGGCGGGTTTCCTGGGTCGCGGCCTGGTCAATACGTTCGATCCGGATGGGGACGCTTCGCAGGGTTCGTTGACCTCGCCGGCGTTCCGGATCGACAAGCGGTATCTCCATTTCCTGGTGGGTGGCGGCAGCGATCGCCAGACGCGCGTCGAGCTGCGCGTGGGGGATGAGGTTGTGCAGAGCGTTGCCGGCCGGGAACGCGAGCAGTTGGAATGGACGTCGTTCGATCTGGCGCGCTGGCAGGGGCAGGAGGCGCGGATTGGAATCGTGGATCGCAGTGCCAGTGCCTGGGGACACATCCTGGCCGACCATTTCGTGCTGAGCGACGAACCGCTCGAAGCGCTGCGGACCGGCTCCGGCAATGCGATCACGGCGGAGTCGCAGCGGGTCGTGTTGCTGCAGGACTTCGAGGGGGACGACTACGCAGGTTGGGTGGCGGAACCGCAGCCGGCTGCCTGCTGTTGTGCAGCGGGCGCTTGTGAGATTCCCG
>DAISIS010000141.1:0-11475 GCA_036821925.1 Pirellulaceae bacterium | reverse complement strand
GCCCGGCGTCCTGCCGCACGTCCCAGGCATACGTCACCTGGAACCGCCGCGGCCCCGTCTGTTGGAACGACTCCACGGCCGGGCGCGCGAGGAGCGTCTGTTGGTCAATCTGCCAATCGGTGCCGGGGCGGGCGTTGGCAAACAGCGAGTCGGGCGTCCGGACGAAATCCACGACGACGCCGTCCCGCAGCGCCGTGTAGGCGAGCAAGTCGGAGCTGCGGGCGACCCAGCCGAAGCGCGGCAGCGTCACCCCGTCAACCTCCCACGGGCCCGCACCGCTGTTAGCAACGATCACCAGGCCGTTGTCCCACGTGACGCGGACGCGGTCCAGCTGCCCGGCCTTGACCGCCGCGGTCGTATCGACCCACTGCGCGCCGGTGTGGTACTCGATCTGCGCGACGGTGGCCGTGGCATGCCGGGCCGTGACCGGGGACATCAGGTGGGTCTCGAGCCAGGCGTCCTGCAGGCGGTTCCAGTTGCTGTTGAGGAACCCGGCGTGACCGTAGGCAATCTCCTGCATCCGGTACTGGTCGAGCACGACCATGGGGAGCGCGTCGCCCCAGGGCGCGTCGTCGTACCAGCGGCTGAAGTAGCCCATGCCGTGATTGAGCTGCAACGGGTGGACGCGGAGCAGGTCGAAATCGACGAACAGAGGTGCCGTCATGCCGGCGTTGTGTGCCCAGCCGGTCCCGAACTGGGCCTCGACCCCGTCGAGCCACCCGCTCCAGAGCCAGTGACCATTCCCCTCGCCCAGCACGGGACCCTGGTGCGTGGTGCGCAGGAACTGCCAGATGTCACGATGGGCGGTGCGCGTCTGCTGCAGGTTGCCGGCCAGCGGGGTTCCGGCCTGCTGATCGGTGTGGAACGACGGGGGCACGCACGAACACACGTCCAGGAACGACGCGTTGGTCCCATAGCGCCGCTGGATCTCCGGCGATTGGGTGCGCGCCAGGTCCACCATCACGTGGGGAGCCACCGCGAACGACTGGATCTTTGTGCCGGGGTGATACCAGGCCAACTGCCGCTTGCCGGCGCTGTCCAGTGCGATGTGCGCCTCCTGGAAATGCTCGTAGTTCGGGTAGTAATCGACGTAGTTCTCGTGCAGCGCCATCAGGTGCCCCAACTGGCGCCCGGTGGCGATCAGCCGCTGCATCTCCTCCTCGCTGCCCCGTTGGGGATTAGCCGGATAATGGGTCGGCAGGCCGTTGTCGTAGCCGTGGTGTTGCCAGTCGTGGATGATGACCGCGTGGTCGGTAATGCCGTAGTCGCCCAGCATGGCCAAGGTGTCGGCAATGTCGGCGTAACGCCCGCCCCAGATGTCGAAGACCACCCGTCCGCCCAACGTCTCCCGGAAGGGGGACGCCGGGTGCGGCAGATTCGGCAGCACTTCCGGCAGATGCCAGGCGGCCGTGAAGATGACGCGTTCGCGGAGCAGGTTGAGGGAGCCGTCCGTCAGGGCTTTGTACACGGCGCCGGTTTCGATCAGGTTCGAAGCGTGCGACGACGCCGGGTCCACCAAGGCGGCGACGAACAGGTTCTGTTGCGGCAGCAGCTCGATCGGGCCGGGATAGTAGGGCACGTTCAGCCGGCGCTGGTACGCGGCGACTCCCCACCGGCCGGCCTGCACCTTCGCGATTACCGGCTGATCGCAGGCCAGGTCCAGCACGACACTCTTGCCAGCCAGCCGGGCGGTCACGTCGAGGTTCGCCTCCAGATCCCCCACACGCCAGATAGCGCGGCTGCGGGCCGATTCGTCGGCCAGCGTCGTATCGCTGTCGCCCAGGGTGGCGGGGTGCGTCCACGCGATCGTGTTGCCCGTCGCCAGCGGCAGCTCCACCGTCTGACCGCCGGTGCTGGTGGCGGGCAGAATCCAGCCGCCTAGCGGCGGATCATCCGGGCTGCGCGGCGGCGTCCAGCAGTACAGCAGATCACCGTCAGCGCCCCGGTGAGCGAGCCGCACCTGGCCGGTCGCCGCGTCGATCGCGATATCGTGCGTTCCCGCGTGGGCCGCAAGAGGCGCAGCATCGCCGTTGGGCTGCGCGCTGAGCCGGGCCAGATCCAGCGCCGGAGGAGCGGGCTGTGCGGGCAACGAGCGCTCGAATCCGGGCAGCTCGATCACCCGCCCGCTCCAGAACGACCAATCGAAGCTCGTGTTGTCGGCGGGACCGCAATCCGTTTCAAATCGCAACACGACGGTCTTTCCGGCCCAGGGCGCCAGGTCCACTTCAAACTCCTGCCACGACGCCCGCATGTGGTGCTGCTCCCACAGCAGCGTGTCGCCCGCCCACACCCGAAACGTGACGCCGTCCCCCTGGCTGGCTTCCGCGGCCGTGGCCGTGGCCCCACGCAGCGTCCCCGCGGGTTTCTCCGGCAACTGGATGGTGTACTGCTGCACGACGCCACCCGGACCGGCTCCGTACGGCGGATGCACGAACAGCGCGGACCGCCCGCCGTGCCGACGGCGCGGCTCGAGCGACGTGTTGGTCGCTTCATCGCGGCCTGACCAGCCTGGCGGCATCCACTTGAGCGGCGCGCCGCGCAGCCCAATGCCCAACTCGTACGCTGCCTGTTCCTCGAGCTCCAGTCGCGGCTCGACCGGCTCGATGACCAGGAACTGGTCGCCGCTCAATGCTGGCAGGGAAAGTGTCACCAGAACGAACACGGATAGCAGGTGCCGCATAGTACTGCCTCAGCGAATCCGCGGCGCGGAGCGCGCCGCACACCAGGGGTCGAGCTTTGCACAACAGCACAAAAACGCTGTCCAGGATACCACGGTACTGCCGCGGACACATGAGGGTGGCGCGGTGATTGCTGAACGAACGGCCTGCAACACAGACGCTCAACGCGTGTGGACCTGCAAGACGATCGAGCGGGAGAACGGCGGCAGACACACCGCGTCCTTCTCGACGGCTGCATCTGTCCAACACGGCTTCCAAGGATCGTAGGCCCGCACGGCGCGGATCGGCAGCGGCACGGCATCCTGCAGCGGGACAACGACGCCTTGCAGGATTTCAGGTGGGTGACCTTGCTGGAGTTCTGTCTGCCATGTGTTCTCGCTATCGCGGCACCACAGCAGTGACGTGTGCCTCCCCTTGAGGACATACACGCGCAGGCGCGGGTGGGGGATCATGAGCGGCTCGAAGCCTTCGGCGGCCGGGTCGATTCCGCGCACGGTTTCAGCAAACGCGCCGAACTGGTGCCACAGATTGTTCCGATCGACGTACTCCCCCCAGTGCCAGCACTGGCCGCAGCCCGCCGCGCCGGCAAAGAAGGGCGCAAAGATCACGTCGTGCAGGATGATCCCGGCCGTGTCCTGTGCGTACAGTTTGAACGGGCCCGAATGCTGCGGTTCAACCGCGCCCCCCTCGGCCAGCATCACGGGCCTGCCAGGCTGGTAGCTCAGCAATTCGCGGACCGCGTCGGCGGCCAGCACGTCGACCGGACCATGGCAGACCTCCAGTGGTGCGCCCAGATCAAGATACCTGTGGACCTGCGCCACGTCGTTGTCCGGCATATGGCACAGTCGCCGGTAGGGCTCGAACGCCCAGTTGCTGTCGAAGCTGCCCAGACTCTGGAGCGACATGTTGCGGGGGAAACGCTGTTTCAACTCGGGGAGCATCACCTCGCTCCATTCCAGGTAGTTGCCCCCGCGGACCGCATTGATCTCATTCCACAACTCCCAGGCGAAGATCGTCGGCTGGTCGCCGAACCGCATCTGCAGCCAGTCCAGCTTCGCGCGAAACTGTGTCCGGCTCCGCTCGTTGGCGAGCCAGTCGGGCATGTCCCGGGCCGTGCCGCCCTGCGAGACATGGTGCAGCGGCTTGGACGCCCAGGCCTGCCGCACGTCGGCCGGGTCGATCTCCCGGAAGTGCTCGATGGTCATTTTGACCCGGATGCCGTGCTTGCTGGCCAGTGCCAGCAGCGCCTCGACCCGCTGGGCCCGCTCCGCATCGAACACGCCGGCTTGCTGACGCTCCATGTCCCAGAAGGACGCGCTGAGCCAGATGCGGATGTAGTTCCCCCCGTGGGCTGCCAGGGCCTGCATCCAGCGCTCCATGACGGCCAAGCCTTCGTCGGCCGGCACATCGCCCGTGGGATGAATCACGTTCAGACCGTTGGGAATATACGGCGTGCCGTCGGTGAGTTCCAGGTAGCGCGGATCGCGCGGGCTGACCCGCACATAACAGTCGCTCGGCGCGCTGGCCGATGCGCGGGCGGTCGCCTCGCCACCTGCCGCGGCGCTGTCGCAGAAGCTGGTCAGCGCCAACAGCGCCAGCGCCAGTCCGACAGGTCGCGTGATGTTGGTCTTCATCGCGGATGACTCCTGATGTTGTTCATGGCTCTCGGAGGAACAACGCAGACCGCCGCCGCGGGCGAGTCCACCGGCACCTCATTCCACCACGATCACGTCGTGGATGGCCAGCTGATCGAGCGTCACGTGCACTGCGTTGTCGGTGTACTGGAAGTCGAGCTCGCGGCCGGCCGGCGCCACACTCACGCGACGCGGCCTGCCGGCAACTTGAATCGTGACGGCGAGCGGACCGACGGGGTCAATCGCGTCGATGACCCCCGGCGATTCGTGATCGCCCGACGTATTGACCAGGTGCACCACGAGCCGGCCGTCCGGCAAGGTGCGCACCGACACGTCGACCAGGTGGGAGCCGCTTATAGCCACCACGAAACGGGGCTCGAGCGAATCGACCGCGGTCCGCACGACGCTGGCCGGGACATTCCCGGCGCTGACGTTCTGCTTCAGCACGGCCACTCGGCCGGCGCCCACGTCAAGGCGTGTGAGTGGCAGGCCGTCGACCGATTCCGTGACGATTGTCCCCGTCCCCAGCAGCGCCTCGAACTGGGTCCCGATCGATTCGCCAACCAGCAGCAGCCGGCCGCCGTTGCGCACATAGTCGGCCACGGCCTGCTGGAGCGCCGGCTCGTAGTACTCCCATTCGCAGATTACCAGCAGCGGGTAGTTGGGCAGGACCGGAAGCAGGCTGGCGTCGGTGAAGACCTCCACCGAGTACTGGTTCTCGAGGAGCCGGTTGAGCATCGGGCGCTGCCAGCCGATCGACCAGGGGAACAGCCCCTGGCTGTGCTGGCTGACGTGTCGGTAGTGCGCCGCCGTGTTGCACAGCAGGGCCACTTGGGGGACTGCCCGGGACTGGAAGCTCACGGCCTGCCGCGCGCGGCAGAAGCGGGCTGTCTCGGCCATCGGCCGGAGCCGTTCCAGGTCCATGCTGCCGTCGCGATTCTGCGGGAAACAGGCTTCGAACCCGCCCCCCTGCGCCAGGACGCAGGCGGCTTCACGCATCAACTGGATCGCGGTCTTCGCATGCCAGGTCGTTTCGTCCTCGCGTTTGGAGCCGCTCCAGCCCATCAGATCCCACGGCCGGCCCTGCGTCGAGAGGAAACGCGACGAATACCGCGCCGTGACGACACTGTTGTAGTGCAGGTAGTCCCCGGAGAGAAAGTCGACCGGGCAGCTGACTGGTTCGGGCATGTGGTCCGAAAACGCCCAGTTGCTCGCAATCTGGAAGGCCGGGGCGTGCTTCTTGATCTCGGTGACGTAGTGCCGCACATAGGCGCGAAACGCGTCGCGCTGGAACTGCGTCCATTCGAACCAATGCGGGTCCTGCGGCCCGTGGGGGATCTGCGTGATGCCCGTCTGCTGCGTGAACGCTTGCCGGGCCGCGTCGCAGTAATCGACAACGGCGCCCCAGCAGTCGCCGTCAATCCACGCCCCGTCGACCTGGTAGTCGGTGGCCACTTCGAGCAACTGGGGGATCAGGATCTCATCGGCGTAGGGGCCAAACAGAGACGCTCTGTCTTGGGCCGGAACGCCGTCCGGACCGACCGCCGCCCACGCCGGATGATCGGCGATCGCTTTGGCGTCCAGGACGCCGGAGTAGTGCATGTACAGCGCGACCCCGCGCTGGGCCGTCACCTCGCGCCACACCCGCAGCGGATCCCCGACAAAACTGCCGGCGTGATTGCCGACTTTCGTCGGGTAACTCGAGTACCCGGGGTGTCCCTTGCAGTCGATCTGGATGTAGTCGGGCTGGATCATGTCGAGAATCGCATGGATCATCTCCGGTGTGGTGTTCTGGCCGATGTGGAGGTCTGTCGCCTGGGCATGGAAATCCAGATGGACGCCGAGGAAACTGTCGGCGCGCCTCAGTCGTGCGGGCGCTTCCGCTCCGGCCGGGAGCGCGGTCGACCCGACTGCCGCGCAGAGCACACCGAGCATCAGGATTACCTGGAGGTTGATCTTCATCAGTAGCACATCCTTTAAGCACGACTCATCGTGCAGACGAACCAATTACGGCCCACATAACACAACCTGCCATCTTCCTGTCACCGCGGCAGGCAGGTCCGCGCAGCGCGTTGCTCAGACGCCGCGGGCAAGCACGACACGCAGCGTACGTCCCGCTCCGGGGGCCAGACGCACCTCCGGGTAGACGGCCACCAGCAGCGCTGCTTCCCGGTGGCGATCCAGCCGCACGAACAGCCGCTGGCACGGCTCCGCGGGCAGTTCGATGCGTATACGCTGGCCCCCTGCGTTGAGCTCGAGACGGCGCGCCGCGCACACCTGCTCCGGCAGATCCACCGCGGTTTCTGCCTCCCCGTCGGGCAAGGCGAAGCTGCTCGAGTACTCTCCGGCGGACACGGTCAGCGGACCCGCCAGAGGCAGCGCGATGCGCAGAGCTGGTGTGATCGCCCGCTCCTGCCGCTCAACCTCAAACGACTGTTCCACGGTCAGCCCTGCGGCGTCCACGGTCAGCGTGCGGCGAATGTCCACGCGTTCCTGCGTCTGGGGGCCCCAGACGGCGCGCGGCCGCGCCGCGCGGAGCTGGATGCAACCACGCTCGGTGCCGAGCACATCGAACTCGGTGAAATCGGGCCGCTCCAGCTCCTGATGCCGATCCACAAACTCCACGCCGCCGCCGCCCGGCGAGAGCAGGTTCTGGCCATCCGCGGCGGACCAGACGACGGCCGCCCCGCCGCAGGCGGGCGCGGTGGCGACGGTGCCTCCCGCGGCCGCTGCCTCGATCAGTTCATGGCCCGCGACGTGTCCCGCGATGTCCAGCAATTCCTGCTGGTGGTAACCGGTGTACTCACGCACACGCACCTTGCCTTGCGCGACGCGCCGCAGCAGCTCGCGCCCGGCCGCGAGATACGCCGGGTCGACCGCGCGGTGCACCAGCCGGCCGTCGTCGACGCGATACACACGTTCCGGGCCTCCCATCAGCTTCAGCCGCGCCCAGAGCACCGGAATGCGACCCATCTGCACGCGGTGCGCAAGGTCGGCGTCCCCGGCGGCCAGCTGCTCCGCTTCGTCCCAGAGCCGCTCGGCCCGCTCCACGAAGTCCATGGTCAGCCAGCTGCCGCGCAGCGCGTCGAAGATCCGCACGGGCGCGTTCTGCGCGACGGCCAGCGTCTGCAGCTCGTCGAAGTACGCCCGCACCGGTCCGGCCGCCGCGGCGTAGTACCCGGCGAAGAAGTCGTCCAGCAGCGGCTCGGCCGGCTGGTCCGGGTTCCACAGCAGTTTGGCAATCAGCCAGGCACGCAGCTCGCCGAACTCGGCGTGCGGGCCTTCACTGGCCCCCTGCTCGAAGAGCCCGACGACGCGGTTGTCGCGGAAGAAGCGGATATTGCCGGGAATGGCCGGGAAGTTCGGGTGGGGGCCGACGTAGTTGTGGAAGTTGGTCGTGTAGTCCCAGACAAACAGTTTGTCGGTGATGGCGGACCAGCCTTGGATGTCCTCCACGAACCGCACGTTCTGCGGGTAGGAGCTTTCGTCCAACGGTCGCGAGAAGTCGCATTCGATGGTGCACAGGCGGGGGACGACGTTGGAGCGGGGGCGGATGTGTTTGGGCGGTTTGCGGGTGTACTGGTACGCCAGGGTCTCGATCCAGACGTCGGGAAACTCCTGCTCCACCGCCTCGGCCACCTGGTTGACGAAGTGGATCAGCGTCCCGGCCGGCGACTCCTCCCGCTCTTCAATCTCCCGGCAACTGGGGCAGAGGCAGTGTCCGTCCCAGTCGTTCTGGCTGACGCTGAAGAGCTTGGCCGTGGGGTCGCTGCGAATGGCGTCCAGCACGCGCTGGGTCACGATCCGCAGCACGTCGGGGTTGGTCAGGCAGATCTGCGACCAGCCGGTCCGCCGCTGGCCGTCAATCAGGCTGAAGTACTCCGGATGCGTCTCAAAGAACTCCTCGGGCGGCACGAGCCGGTAGAAGGTGTGGACGAACAGTCCGCCACCGAAACGGATCTTGCCGCCATGCCGATCCTCCAGCCCCATCCCGTTGCCGTTGGCGCGACACCGGGCTGCGAAATCTCCGTTGCGCATCTCCCACCAATACGGCTCCCGCATGGCGAAAGCGGGCAGCTGCGTGTCGTCGATTGGGGGCAGGACCAGCTGCGCGTGGCGGGGAATGACGCTGTGAAACGACGCGTACCAGCGACACCCCCAGTAGCGCTCCAGCAGTTCGTAGACGCCGTAGAGCGTGCCGCGCGCCGGTCCGCCGATGACACATACGTGGGTGCCAACCGTGACCAGGCGGAAGCCGTCCTCGCCCAGCGCCGCCAGATCGGGCGGCGCGCCGAGCAGACGCTCGGTGGCCGCGGTCACCCCCAGCAGCAACGCCTGTGCGGGGAGCGGCTGGTCGTCGGCCCGGATGGGCAGCTCCACGCCGGTCATCTCGCGGATCAGCCGCTGCAGCTCCTGGGCTGCGTAGCGCTGCGACGGCGACGCGGCCGCGGGATGCACAATCGCATACGCCGATTGCCCGCCGGCCACGATGGTCAACGGCTCCCCGGCCTGTGCCGTCTGGCCGCGGGACGAAGCGGCCATCGCGGTGGCGGCAGCGGCCGTGACGCCGGTGGCCAGAAACTGTCTGCGGTTCAGCCGATCGAACATGGTATTCTCCGTGGGCGTGACATCGAGTAGTTGGAACACCCGCTGTTGCAGTGTCGTGGCCGCCGCCAGCTGGTGGAATTCAACGCCGCGGCTGCGAATGCGAATCAGGTTATTGGTGAGCGTGGCCAGGTGAGACAGCAGTGTGCGGAAACTACAAGGCAGGCACGCCAGTTTATCGCGCATGTGCCACTCGACGTAGTAGGCCAGCAGGCGGAGAAACATGTGGGCCCGCGCGCGATCGGGCGACAACTCACCGAGCCGTCGCACTCTGCGGCCGGCGGGATGCCCGCACCGGAATGCACTCGCCACCCGGGCCAGATCCTTCCAGACGCGCACCGCTCGAGCGGTCCCCAGCGTAGCGGCCGCAGCGGACGTGCGGATCACGTAGAGCCCGTCCAGGGCCGCCTGACGCGCGAGCTGTTCCTGGTCCCGTGCAAAGGAGAGCCCCTGGTCGCTGATGTCCCAGACGAACAGCTCTGCCACCCGGGACTTCTGCAGGACGTCGTCGACCCGCCGAGCGATCCGCTGTCTGTCCTGCAATGGCCGCCCAGCGCGCCGCGTGGCCGCTGCGATCCGCTCCAATTGTTCCTCTGCAGCCTGCAGCAGCCGCTGCCGCGTGCGGGCGCGTGCCCGCGCCCGCCGGCCATCGCGGCCCAGAATCAAACGCTCACCGGGATAGTCCGGGGAACGGACTTCGGCCAGTTCCTGCTGGTCACATAACGATGGGTGAATGACTCCCTGCGAGGCCAGTTGCTCGATGCGCTCGGCAGGCAACGCCGTCAACCAGTCCAGGCCGTCCACACTCCGCACGGATTGATCCAGGCAGCAGGATGTGATTGTGGCGCGATCCCCGGCCCACACGACGCGCTGGACCCCAAAGCGTGCGCGGATGCGGTCGATCTGCGCCTGAAAGACGGTCGCATCAGGCGTATTCTCCTTGCCCTGCCCTTTCCCCTGCCCCGTGCTCTTCTCCTCAAAGAACTCGATCGCCAGTGGACAACCTGCGGCAGTGCAGAGCAGACCATACACGAGCCGGGGCCCATTCGGCGTTGGACGGCCGCCCCGTGACGAATCCGATCCGAGTGACCCGCCACGCGCTGCCGCACAGTCGCTGGCCGACACGGCGTACAACACAAGCACGCCGTCGGCCAGGTGCTGCCGGGCCAGTCTGTTTTCGACACGATGTTGACGCGTTAACAACCAGTCGAGCGCTGCGCGCAGATCACGCGGGCCGGGCGGAGCTTGCCGCCGGTCCATACCTAGGCCTAACGCCCACACCAGGCTGCAGGTGGCGGTTTCCGCCTGCAGTTCGCGCGACATCAGCAGTCTGGCATGGGGCGCCAGGATACGACCGGCAATCATCGCGGCAACCAGCGTGCGCTTCACACTGGGGCGGGAAGCCAGGATGCCCTCCAATCCCACGTTGCGGAGTGTACCCAGGACCGCCGCCACATGGCCGTGCGGCAGACTGCGCACGATTTCGACGTCATCCCCCGCCGCCGATTCTCCGCCGTGCAACCGGCGGCGGATGGTCTCGATCAAATCCGGGGGCAGGTGCGACAGGTTCCCCAAAGTTTCGTGCTTGACCTTGCCCCCGTCGCGATACGACCGGCGCAGCAAGTGCGCGACGTAGACCTTTCCCTTACAGGTCCGTTTTGTAGTGGCTACATGTGCCGAACCTTGTCGCTTGGGCATGCCCGTCAGTATAGCGTGATCTGCAGTCCAGCTGCAAACATTTAGTGGCTACAAGGCACAGTCCGAAGTACCGCCAGCCGGAGGCTTCCCCGGCGGCGAGCCGCAGACTTCCGATAAGCCACGAGGGATGTGGGGTAGCTGTGGAAGCTCTCAGAAGATGCTAGTTTATGTTGACACTCGTCGTTCGGTGTGATCTAGTGCCAGTTAGTCCAACGCCAATAGGTGATGGGGCTGCGGCGACGTGAGAAGCCGGTGGAACCAGCGCTTTGGACCGTGTTTTTGTATGTATTGTATTTTGTTGCGTCTTGGGGAGGGTATGTCCATGAAACGCACGGGTACGCAACGAGCGGGTTTCACGCTCGTCGAACTGCTGGTAGTGATCGCCATTATCGGAGTGTTGGTGGCTTTGCTGCTGCCCGCGGTGCAGGCGGCGCGCGAGGCCGCCCGACGCATGCAGTGCAGTAATCACATGAAACAGTTGGGGTTGGCCCTGCACAACTACCACGACGCCTGGAAGAAGCTGCCGCCGAGAATCGGCGGAAGCTACGTGAACTTCGAAGGCATCAACTGGTCTCCCAGCGGCATGGTGAGGCTGCTGCCGTTTGTCGAAGAGAGGGGGGTGTATGAGCGCATTGAACAGCGACAGACCTACAACGGCAGGTTCTATGAGGCGTTCAACGTGAACCCCTCGGACCGGAATTACCTGCCCTGGTTGTCGAAGATTGCGACCTTCCTGTGCCCGTCCGATTCCGAAAGTGGCGCCAGTGGGGAGGGTCAGCTGGGCAAGTGCAGCTACCACTTCAGCAACGGCGACTACTTTGGCTGGTGGGGTGATCCGACCACGCGCGGTCCATTTGAAG
>DAISIS010000140.1:0-11508 GCA_036821925.1 Pirellulaceae bacterium | reverse complement strand
GCATGCAGAACGGTGCTCGCCATGAGACTTGACAGTTGGTTCCCGTGGTTGATCTTCGGCGCGATTGTCCTGCTGGCCGCCGCCGGCGGACTGCTCGGCGTGGTCAGCGAACGGCGGCGGCGCACCACGCTCGCTCAGATCGCCGAACAGATGGGACTGGCCTTTACCGAAGAGGCGGCCGACCTGCTCGCCGCGCTGGACGGCCTGCCCCTGTTCTCCCGCGGTGGAGCGAGACGCATCAGCAACCTGGTCCACGGCGATACGGACGAAGTCTCCCTGCGCGTGTTTGACTACCGGTACACGACCGGCAGCGGCAAGAATGCGCACACCTATCGGCAGACAGTGGTCTGCTTCCAGTCGCCCGAGCTGAATCTCCCGCACTTCGAATTGAAGCCGCAGAGTTTCCTGCACGGCATCAGCAAGCTGTTTGGCTACCAGGACATCGACTTCCCGTCCCACCCGAAGTTCTCGCGGTCGTTCCTGTTGCGCGGCACCGACGAGCCGGCGGTGCGGAAGCTGTTCACCGCCGCCCTGTTGTCGTTCTGCGAATCCCGGCCGCAGATCCATATCGAGGGGCAAGGGCAACGCCTGGTCTTCTACCGCGCCGCGAAACGCGTGAAGCCCGAGCAGTTCCGTGAGCTGATGGCGGAAGGGTTTGCCGTGTACCGGCAGTTTCAGCCGCTGGGTAGTGGCGTTGGGCCGGATTTGCGGACATGATGTTGGCTGGATGGGACGGCTTCGAAACACTACAGGTGACCAGCCATGGCCAAGAGCGCTGACAGACGATTTGCAGTGGGGGTCGATTACGGAACCAACAGCGTGCGGGCGCTGGTCGTGGACGTGGCCGACGGCAGCGAGGTGGCCACTCACGTGTACGACTATCCCAGCGGCGACGCGGGCATTCTGCTCGACGCGGGCGATCCGCATCTGGCGCGTCAGGATCCGGCCGACTACATCCAAGGTTTCTACGAATCGGTGGGGGGCGCCATTCGAGCGGCCAGCCGGCTGCGCGGCTTCGCGGTCGACAAGGTGGTGGGCATCGGTGTCGACACGACCGGCTCCACCCCGATCCCTGTGGATCGGCAGGGGCTCCCCTTGGCGCTCCAGCCCGCCTTCCGCCAGAACCTGGCCGCCCACGCCTGGCTCTGGAAGGACCATACGGCGCATGCCGAGGCGGAGGAGATCACGGCGCGTGCGGCGCGGCACAAGGACGGCTACCTGACGAAGTGCGGCGGTGCGTACAGCAGCGAATGGTACTGGTCCAAAATCCTGCACTGCCAGCGGAGCGCACCCCGCGTGTCTGCTGCGGCCTACGCGTGGGTGGAACTGGCCGACTTCATCCCGGGTTTCATCACCGGCAACCTGGATCCCGACACGATCCCGCGCTGCATCTGTGCTGCCGGCCATAAGGCCATGTACCACGAGCAATGGGGCGGGCTCCCCAGCCGCGCGTTTCTCAAGAGCCTCCACCCGGCCCTGCCGGCCGTGCGGGACCACTACGCGACCCCCGCGATCTGCGCCGATCAGCGGGCGGGGGCGTTGACGGCCGAGATCGCTGCGCGTGTGGGCCTGCCGCCCGGCATTGCCGTCGCCGCCGGCGCGTTCGACGCGCACATGGGCGCTGTGGGGGCCGGCATCAAGCCGGGCACGCTCGTCAAGATCATCGGCACCAGCACCTGTGACATGATGGTGGCACCGCTGGACCACGCTTTGCCCGACATTCCCGGACTGTGCGGCATCGTCCCCGGCTCCATCATCCCGGGGATGTATGGACTGGAAGCCGGTCAGTCGGCCGTGGGGGATATCTTCAACTGGTTCGTCAGGCACCTGACCCCGGGTGAATTCACCACGCACGGCGATCCGCACGGCGAGCTGACCAAGGTGGCGGAGCGGCTGCGCCCCGGCGAGAGCGGCCTGCTGGCACTGGACTGGAACAACGGCAACCGCACGATCCTGGTCGACGCACGCCTGTCCGGACTGCTCGTCGGCCAGACGCTGCACACCACGGCCCCCGAGGTGTATCGCGCGCTGGTGGAAGCCACCGCCTTCGGCGCCCTGACGATCATCAACCGGCTGGAAGAGTACGGCGTGCAGGTGAAAGAGGTAGTCAACTGTGGCGGCATTGCGGAGAAGAACCCGTTCGTGATGCAGCTCTATGCCGACGTGACGGGACGCCCGATGAAGGTGAGCCGTTCCGCGCAGACGTGCGCCTTGGGGGCTGCGATTTTCGGTGCGGTGGCCGGCCGGGCATACAAGTCGGTCGAGCGGGCGCAGCGCAAGATGACGGGCACCAAACCAGACTACTACCGGCCGCGGAAAGCCGCGGCCGCCGTCTACAGACAGTTGTACGCCTGCTACCGCACACTGCACGACGCGTTTGGAACTGACGAGTGCCCGGGTCAGTTGAACCAGGTCATGAAAGAGCTGATCGCCATCCGGCAGAAGACGCGGCAAGGCTGACACCCGGTCCCGGCCCTCAGGCCGGGTGGCCGGACGCGAACCGTGCGCGCACCCAACCACGTACGAGCTGCGAAGCGATGCTGAGGAAACTGAAAACCGCCGTCTGCCAGGCGAATCTCGCGCTGGTGGAACATGGACTGGTCACGTTGACGTGGGGCAACGTCAGTGGCTTGAGCGACGATGGCCGGCACGTCGTCATCAAGCCGAGCGGCATGTCCTACGCGGCGCTGCGCCCGGAGCACATGGTCGTGGTCAACCTCGACGGCGCCGTGGTAGATGGCGCTCTGCGCCCGTCGTCCGACACGCCCACCCACTTGTGGCTGTACCGGCACTTCGCCGGCATCGGCGGAGTTGCGCACACGCACAGCCCGCAGGCCACGGCCTTCGCCCAGGCGCGGCTGGAGATCCCGTGCCTGGGCACCACGCACGCCGACCACTTCTACGGGCCGGTCCCTGTGACGCGCGCCCTGACCCCCGCGGAGGTGGCCGAGTCGTATGAGGCCCATACGGGGCGCGTGATTGTGGAACGCCTGGCTGACCTCGATCCGTCCTCCATGCCCGCCGCGCTGGTCGCCGGCCATGGGCCCTTTGTCTGGGGACGCACGGCCGCGGACGCGGTCGACCATGCCGTGGCGCTCGAAGCCGTCGCCACCATCGCCCAGGCCACCCTGACGCTCCGCCGCGATGCCGCGCCCCTCGAACCGTATGTGCTGGAAAAACACCACCAGCGCAAACACGGCCGCGACGCCTATTACGGACAAGCGGCCCCCGATTCCCCCTACCCCGATCCGCAGGACACACTGTGACGTCATCCATCAACCTCCCGTGACTGACCCGCTTTCCACCGCGTCCCTCATGGAGTCTCCAGTCGTGATAGACTACAGAAAACTCGAGGTCTGGTTCCTGACGGGCAGCCAGCACTTGTACGGCCCGGAGGCGCTGAAGCAAGTCGAAGGCGATGCGAAGAAGATCGTCCGGGGTCTGCACGAAGCGGGCCTGCCGGTCAAGCTGGTGATGAAGCCGGTGCTGACCACTCCCGAATCGATTGCTGACCTGTGTGCGGAGGCGAACAGCGCCCCGCACTGCCTGGGTGTGGTGGCGTGGATGCACACCTTCTCACCGGGCAAGATGTGGATCGCCGGCCTGACGGCGCTGCACAAGCCGCTGGCGCATCTGCACACGCAGTTCAACCGCGATATTCCCTGGTCGTCGATCGATATGGACTTCATGAATCTCCATCAGTCGGCGCATGGGGACCGGGAGTTCGGGTTCATCTGCAGCCGGCTGCGGCGGAACCGGAAGGTCATCGTCGGGCACTGGCAGGACCCGGAGGTGCGGCAGCGGCTGGAGGTGTGGATGCGTGCCGCCGCTGCCTGGCACGACGCGCATCGGGCCCGGATCGCGCGGCTGGGGGACAACATGCGCGACGTCGCCGTGACGGAAGGGGACAAAGTCGAGGCGCAGATGCGGCTGGGGTACAGCGTCAATGGGTATGGCCTGGGCGAATTGATGCCGCACCTCGCAGCGGTCACGGACCGCCAGATCAAGCGGCTGTGCGCCGAGTATGACGAGCGGTACCGGATGGCGCCTGCGCTGCGTGCCAACGGCGCTCAGCGTGCAGCGCTGGTCGAGGCGGCGCGCATCGAGCTCGGTTTGCGCGCGTTCCTGGAGACGGGGGGCTTTGCCGGCTTCACCGACACGTTCGAGGATCTCGGCGGTCTGCGGCAGCTGCCGGGACTGGCCGTCCAGCGTCTGATGGCGGACGGTTACGGCTATGGCGCCGAAGGGGACTGGAAGCATGCGGCCCTGGTGCGGGCGATGAAGGTGATGGCGCACGGTCTGGATGGCGGTGTGAGTTTCATGGAGGACTACACCTATCACCTCCAACCCGCCAACAACCAGGTGCTCGGGGCCCACATGCTGGAAATCTGCCCGTCGATCGCGTCGGGCCGACCGACCTGCGAGATCCATCCGCTGGGAGTCGGCGGCCGGGAGGAGCCGGTGCGGCTGGTCTTCGACACGCGACCGGGTCCGGCCGTCAACGCCTCGCTGATCGACCTGGGCAGCCGCTTCCGGCTGGTGGTCAACGAGGTGGACGTGATCCCGCCCGATCAGCCGCTGCCCAAGCTGCCGGTTGCGCGGGCGCTGTGGGTCCCGCAGCCGAACCTGCAGACGGCAGCCACCGCCTGGATCCTCGCGGGAGGTGCGCATCATACGAGCTTTGCCCAGGCGGTGACGACCGAACACCTGGAGGACTACGCGGAGATGGCGGATATCGAGCTGCTGGTGATCGGCGACGAGACCGTGCTCTCCGAGTTCAAGAAGGAACTGCGGTGGAATGAGGTCTATTACTATCTGCAGCGCGGCATGCGTTGACGCGCGAGCGGGGGGAATCCCGCAGCGAATCTGGAAAGGCAGGGAATATGTCGACGATCACGTGGGTGGATTGGAGCGTCATCGGAGTCTACTTCGCCATCCTGTTCGGGCTGGCCTGGTGGGTGATTCGGCAGAGCCGTGACACGGCAGACGACTACTTTCTGGCCGGGCGCAACCTGAGCTGGTGGGTCATTGGCGGTTCGATCTTCGCCTCGAACATCGGGTCCGAGCATCTGGTGGGTCTGGCCGGTTCCGGGACGACCGATGGCGTCGCCATGGCGCATTACGAACTGCACGCGTGGTGCCTGCTGGTGCTGGCCTGGCTGCTGGTGCCGTTCTACATGCGGTCCAGGGTCTTCACGATTCCGGAGTTCCTGGAGCGGCGTTTCAATCCGACGAGCCGGTGGGTCCTGTCCCTGATCACGCTGGTCGCCTATGTCGTGACGAAACTGGCGGTCGGGATCTTCGCGGGGGGCGTGGTGTTCCAGGTGCTGCTGCCGGAGATGCAGGTCGGCCCGTTGAACAGCTTCTGGGTCGGCTCGATCCTCGTGGTGCTGCTGACCGGCGTCTACACGATCCTGGGTGGTCTGCGGGCCGTCGCCTACACCGAAGCTCTGCAGACCGGAGTCCTGGTGCTCGGGTCACTCCTGGTGACCGTGTTCGGGCTGAGCGAACTGGGCGGCTGGAGCGAGCTGCGCCGCATCTGCGGTTCGGAGATGTTCAACCTGTGGAAGCCGCTTGTGCCTGCCGGCGTAGACGGAACGTGGGCTCCGGTGAAAGAAGCGGGCCGCATGGCGTGGTACTTCAACGACAACTACCCCTGGCTGAGCATGCTGTTCTGTGCGCCCGTCATTGGCTTGTGGTACTGGTGTACGGACCAGTACATTGTGCAGCGCGCCCTGGGCGCTCCGAACGAAACCGAGGCCCGTCGCGGGTCGATCTGCGCTGCGTACCTCAAGCTGTTGCCCGTATTCATCTTCATTATTCCCGGCATGATCTGCTTCGCGCTGGCCAAGAGCGGGCAGAACGCAGCACTGCAGCAGATCATTGTGGATGGGGAGGGGCAGGTGATCCGCGACCAGGCGCAGCAGGCGTTTCCGCTGCTGGTGGCCCATGTCCTGCCGGTCGGCGTGCGGGGACTGGTGGTGGCCGGGCTGCTCGCGGCGCTGATGAGTTCGCTGGCCGGCGCATTCAACGCCTCCGCGACCCTGTTTACCATCGATTTCTATTCGAAGATCCACCAGAACGTCACGCAGCACCAACTGGTCTGGATTGGCCGCGTCGCCACCGCCGTCATGGTGCTCATCGGGCTGCTCTGGATCCCGGTGATCCAAGGGGGCAAGGGACTGTACGATTACCTGCAGGGGGTGCAGGCCTACCTGGCACCGCCGATCTTCACCGTCTTCTTCCTGGGCGTGTTCTGGAAACGTCTCAACGGCGCCGGCTGCCTGGCCGCCCTGCTCGTCGGGTTCGTCATGGGCTTGTTCCGCCTGGCGGTCGACACTCCGGTGAAACTGATCGCGGATTTCCAGTACACCGAAGGGTCGTTCCTCTGGATCGTCAACAGCATGTTCTTCCAGTACTACAGCATCCTGATTCTGATTGTCAGCGCGGTGGTCATGATCGTGGTCAGTTACGCGACGCGTCCCCCGGACTACGAGTCCATTTCGGGGCTGACACTGGGCACGGTGACGGACGAGCACCGGCGGGCATCACGCAGCAGCTGGGGCACGGGGGACGTCGTCGCCTCGCTGGGGGTGCTGGTCGCCATCCTGGCTGCGTACCTGTACTTCAGCGGATAGTGAGAAGGAGTGCATCAGGCCCGACCTGCGCGCTGCGTTGATCCTCGGGGCCCTTGCCGTTGCGTGCCCGTGCGGTACTTTCGCCGCCGACATCTCGCTGGTGCTGCGACCCGATCAGGTCGTCAACCGGATCGACGAGAAGGTGTACGGTCATTTCCTGGAGCACATCTACCATTCGGTCAACGGCGGACTGTGGGGCGAACTGGTGTGGAACCGCACGTTCGAACAGAACAGTCTGGGCGCCTGGACGGTGGACGACGGCAGCCTTGTGCAGCAGAGCCTGGGGGCGAACCAGCGCTTCGTGTTCGGCGCGGAGGCGTGGAGCGACTACGAGTTCACGCTGGAGGCGCAGAAGACGGGCGGCGCGGAGGGATTCCTCGTGCTGTTTCGCTGTCTTGGCCCCGACGACTTCTACTGGTGCAACCTTGGAGGCTGGGGAAACGTCGCCCACCAGATCGAACGCGGCCGCACGGGGGAAGGACGCTGGCACGGCGTGGGACCGCGCGTGGAGGGGTCGATCGACACCGGACGCTGGTACCCGATTCGCGTTCGCTGCGCGGGACCGCGCATCCAGGTCTGGCTCGACGGCCAGCCGCTGATCGATTTCACCGATGATGCGCCCCACCTGGCCGGCAAGGTGGGGGTCGGCACCTGGTCGACGCTGGCTCGGTTCCGGAACCTGCGCGTCACGTCGCTGGCGGGTGAGGTACTGTGTGCCGATGTGCCCCAGGCAACGGAGCAGGAGAGCACGGCGCTGCACTGGACCTGCTTCGGCCCCGGGCGCTGCGCCGTCACGAAGGGTGACGCGGCAAACGGCCGCTGCAGTCTGCGGATCGCGGGCGAGTCGGGTGAGACGGGAATCGAACACCGGCCGATCGTGGTGCAGCGCGGCCCGGCGGCTGGTGGCGAAACGTACGTCGGCTCGCTGTTTGCGCGGGGCGACGCGCCGCAGGGACTCATCGTGCGACTCCAGCACGGCGCGACGACACTGGCGGCCGCCGCCTTGCCCGCGCCGGGTGACCGGTGGACCGAATATCCCTTCAGCTTGCGGACGAACGTGGCGACTCCGACCGAGGCGCGTCTGCAGATCGCGTTGCCGGGCCGCGGGGCGGTGTCGATCGACCAGGTGAGTCTGATGCCGCAGAGCTGGCGTGACACGCACGGCGGCCTGCGCCCCGATCTGCTCCAGGCCATCGCGGAGCTGCGCCCGCCGGTCATCCGCTGGCCCGGCGGCTGTTTCGCCTCACCCTATCTCTGGAAAGATGCCATCGGCCCGCAGGCCACGCGGAAGATCTACCCGCGCGAGCTCTGGGACGATCAGGATGTCAATTCGTTTGGCGTCGATGAGTTCGTGCAGCTGTGCAGGATGGTCGGCGCTGAGCCGCTGATCGTCGTCAACATCGGCACGGAAACCTGGAACGGCCAGGTCGATCCGCAGCAGTTCCTGCAGGACACGCTCGACTGGTTCGAGTACTGCAATGGACCGGCCAGCAGCCCGTGGGGACGACGGCGTGCCGCCAACGGGCACCCGGAACCGTACGGCGTCAAGTACTGGGAAATCGACAACGAAACCTGGCACATGGGCGCGGAACGGTACGCCGATGCCGTCAATCGGTTCGCTCCGGCCATGAAGCAGGCCGACCCATCGATCAAGCTGGCTGCCTGCGGCAGCGCCGGGTACGGCGACGACGCCAATGGGCTGGCCTGGAATCGCACCGTCATCGCACGCTGCGCACCGGTGATCGATTACCTGAGCATCCATCACTACGAACACCCGGACGCGTTCGAGGAGGGCCCGCGGCGGTACGAGGCCTTCTTTGAAGAGACGGCCCGGCTGATCGCCGCGTCGGCTCATCCGCAGCTGAAGGTCTACGTGTCGGAGTGGAACGCGCAGAGCACCGACTGGCGCACGGGCCTGTATTGCGGCGGCCTGCTCAACGCCTTCGAACGGTGCGGTGCCTTCCTGGAAATCGGCGGGCCCGCCCTGTTCCTGCGCCACACCTCGGCCACCGACTGGGATAACGCCTTCATCAATTTCAATGAACAGAGCTGGTTCCCGGCCCCCAACTACGTCGTCATGAAGCTGTGGCGCGCGCACTATGCGCCAGATCGCATTGCCATCGAAGGGGACGCCGGCCGGCTGAACCTGGTGGCCACCAAGTCCGCCGACGGCACGACCTGCCACGTCAAAGCGGTCAACCCGTCGGACGAGGACCAGCCCCTGCGGCTGAACGTGGCCGGCGACTACCAGGTCAGCACGTCGGAACTGCAGCTGGTCGCCCCCGGCTCGCTCAGCGCCCGCAACTCGCTCGAACAGCCGGCTGCGGTCCGCCCCGAGCCGGGCGCTGTCGATGTGACGGAATCACGTGTGCAGGTGACGCTCCCCGCCCGGTCTGCCGCCGTTGTGACCATCCAGCTGGTCCCAATCCGAAAGCCGGGCTAGCTCGTCACGATTCGCCACCCCAGACGACCGACGCCTGCACCGGCCCGTTTTGCTGGAAGTCGAAACCGGCCGCCTTCAGAGCCGCTTCGACATCCTGTTTCGAGGGGTTCTTGCCTTCCAGGTGCACCAGCCCCCAGACCACGGTCGGACCGCCATGCACATGCCGTCCTGTTGTCACACGCGTTACCGTCAACTTGGGGTTCAGCCGGCTCATCAGATGCTGGATCGGAAAGAACTCGTTCTCGTCCCGTACCGAAAACGACTGCGGTAAGTCGATGGACGCCTGCATGTCTCGTGTCTCCAACGTGAAAAGGCAGTTCCGACCTCGCCGTGCTCCTGACAGCGTCCCGGCCGAAGTCCCATCGGGTTGCATCCTCCTGGTTACACCCGCGCAGCATACCGCCAAGCGAACTGCGTGGGTGCTCTAAAGTATAGCGATTATGCAGGCGCTGGCGACATGGGAAAGACGGGATCGCCGCGACATTTGGCTCCCGCCGGCGGCGCAGCGATCTGGCGCGGAAGTGCCGGTGAGGTAAGACTGGCCGCCTGTGCCGTTTCTGCCCGGGTGCCACGCGACATGACCGGCAGAACCGGAACACACGCACCGTGGCCGGCACCATTCCCAACGGCGTTTCAGAACGGGCGTTTCCCAGCGGGCGTTTCAGAGGTCCTGCACCTTGATTCCGCCGGGCGCTTCCCACTTGAGCTGCAGTTGCTCAGCCAGTTCAGCCAGGTCGGGTCCGGACGCGGGGAGGCAGGGCAGCAGTTGTCGGCAGTGCTGACCGATCCAGGCGTCGGTATGATCGTGCGGCACGAGACCTCCTTCGAGCCCCAGCAGGGTGCGCCATTCGGCAATGCGCTGGCGATTGTACTCCTGCAACGGCTCGATCGAGCCGCCTTCCCGCAGTGCGCCGGTCAGGATGCCGGCCAGCTGCGCGGCCTCCCGCAGTCCGACATTCATGCTCTGCATCCCGGCGGGGCCCGTCAGGTGTGCAGCGTCGCCGGCCAGCCACACGCGGTCGCGTCCGAAAGAAGACACCAGCCGCCGCTCGAAACGGACCAGCATGCGCCAGTGGATCTGTTCGATCTGCCCGGTGAACCAGGGGGCGCGATCGTAGATCAGCCCGCGCAGCCGGTCTTTGTCCAGTTGCGGGTACCGTGCGCCGCCGATCTCTACCGGAATGCGATCCTTCGTCCGGCTGGCCGCCGGGGCCTCCGTGTCCACCACCTGGAAGCTCCATCGGCAACGTCGCTCCGGCAGCGGCCACACCACGTCGCTGGTCTGTTCGGTCAGTGTCAGCCGCATCTCGTGGCCCAGGTCGGCATCCGACTCAAACTCGAACACGGCGAAGTGCTGCGCCGCTCCCACCTCGGGAAAGTCCAGTCCCAGCGCCCGGCGGACCAGCGATTGGTGACCATCGGCCCCAATCACGAACTGCACCCGCAGATCACGGGACTTGGCCACCATCCATTCCGTGCGAGCGACCGCGTAGCCAACCGATTCCTTGACCAGTCTGTCCACGGTGGCCACCGCGCCATCCGGCTGCAGGGTCAATCGTGAGACGGCGTGGTTCCACAGCACCGGGACGCCAGCACGCTCGAGTGCCTGCTCCAACGCACGTTCCAGCACATCTTGCGGCAGGACGGCTACGGACCACGCCAAATCGTCCGCGGCGGCCAGCTGCAGCTCTGCCCGCCGCGCCGCACGGTCGTAGACTCCAATCGTGCGGATCCGATTGGCGCGATCCAGAACCGGCTGGAGCATGTCGAGCTGAGCGAGCATGCGCAGCGACTGAGGATGCAGGGCCAGCGCGTAGCTGTGCGCCCCGGTGCGCCAATCCCGGTCGACGACCATCACCCGCACACCATTCTTGGCGAGCATCAGCGCGGTGAGGAGTCCGACGGGGCCTGCGCCGACCACGAGCACTTCTGGTTCTGTCCTGCCAAACATGAGGAACCCTCGCCTTCAGACATCGGTTGCCATTCACGCCGCCCTCACCGACCCACTTCAGCATAATATCCGGGTTGGCACGCGCTGTGCCAGTGCTGGCGAGGGATCCCCCCCGCCGCGGTCGGTCAGACCGGCGGGGCGTCTGCCACACATGTCTGCCGCAGCTGCCCGAGTGGCAGCCTGTCGCACTGGCGCGGTGCGGGGGGGGCCACCCAAGTTGACACTGTCGCAACGGGACCGACAATGGAGACGCGGCTGGAAATGGGAGGCCCGCATGTCCCGTGAACTCGACCCACTGCCAACGGCGTCAGGCGGACGTGCCCCCCGGTTTCCGCTGCACGCGCGCATCCTGGCAGGACTGATCCTCGGCGCGGTCTTGGGAATCGGAGCCCACGCCGCCTGGGCGCTGCCCCCGGCCGGTGCGGCGAGCGCGCAGCTGGATCAGGACGCCAACGGTGTGGACGATCGGCTGGACT
>DAISIS010000139.1:0-11520 GCA_036821925.1 Pirellulaceae bacterium | reverse complement strand
CATCTGGAATTACGTCACCGACTTCGCCAACTACATCATCCCGCATCCGAACTGGCGCGTGCTCGGCCCGGACATCCGCTACTTCGTGGATCACAAGTGCATCGGCCTGTTCGAACAGGGGGACTCCGGCTGTGCGGTCAGCGACTTCCCCGAGCTGCGGGCATGGCTCATTGCCCACATGATGTGGGACCCGTCGCAGGACGACCAGGCGCTGATCGCCGAATTCATGCAGGGCTACTATGGCGCGGCTGCCGAGCCGCTGCTTCAGTACATGACACTGCTGCAGAACCGGCTGACGGAGTCCGGCGCCTACCTGCCCTGCTATATGCAGGATACGTCGCCCTGGCTGGATTTGACGACCGCCAACAAAGCCACGGAATTGTTCGACGATGCCGCGGCACGCGTGCAAAACGATCCCGTGCTGGCCACGCGGGTGCGGCGCGCACGGCTGCCGCTGGACCACACCTGGATCCAACGCTACAAGAGCTTCCATCGCCTGGCGGACATGGCCGGCACACCGTTCCGCGGGCCCAGCGACCCGGCGGCGGCCGTTGATGAGTTCATCAAGACCTGTCACAGCTTCGACGTCGGCCAGTTCCGCGAGGGGGCGTCGTTCGCTCAGTACGAGCCCGTGCTGCGCGGGATGTTCCCACCCCCGGGCCAGCAGGCCCAGGCCCCTCAGGAAGTCGAAGGGCTCCGATCAAACCAGTGGGTGGACCTGCAACAGTTTGAGTTCAATCTGCACAATCTGGGTGACTGGGTCACCATCGTCCCTGACCCCGCAGCATCCGATCAACAGGCGGCCCGGATGCCTGCGACGCACAACCAGTGGGCGACCCAGTATCCTGTCCCCGGTGATCTGGGCCAGTTCGGCCAGTGGCGCTGCTACGTCGTCGCCCGTTGTGATGCCCGAGTGCCGAGCGGCAACGCCTTCCAGATCGGTCTCTACGATGCCAGTAGCCACCGGAACGTGGCCGGACAGACGGTCACGATCGCGCAATCGGGCGATGGCGCATATCACACCTTCGACCTGGGCACGCAGCACCTGAAGGACGGCATGTATTTCTGGATTGCGC
Organism: Pirellulaceae bacterium; assembly: GCA_036821925.1. Classification (GTDB taxonomy): domain Bacteria; phylum Planctomycetota; class Planctomycetia; order Pirellulales; family Pirellulaceae; genus JAAYDI01. Next base: position 10,444 of record DAISIS010000139.1, on the reverse strand, counting down.
CGATGAAGAATCCAGATCAGGTGGACGCCGTCTACACGGATCGCATATTCCTGGTACGGGAGACTCCGTCTCAGTGAGAACACAACGCGAGGAAGACATGGTTGGCCTGCCATTGCAGAGGATGAGATCCTGGTGGACGTGGTCCGGCTGGTGGGAGTTCGGGTTGTTCGTGCCGTGGCTTCTTGCCGCGGCGGCGCCGCTGGCCGCAACGCAGGCCGCCGCAGCCGGCGGCTCGGGGGCGACGGACGCCAGTTCAGCGCCGACCATCACTCTGGCGCAGGGCGGCCGCAGCGATTACGCGATCGTGGTGGCCGACGGCGCGGCCCTGCCCGTCCGCTTCGCGGCCGAGGAACTGCAGAAGTACTTGCAGCTGATGTGCGGCGCGGAGCTGCCGATCGTGTCGCAGAACGAGGGCGATCGGGCGATCGTGGTGGCCGACGGCGCGTCTCTGGAAGGCGAACTGGCGGCGTTACGCACAGCGCTGGCGGACCGGGGAGAAGACGGTTACCTGCTGCGGACTGTCGGGCCGCGCCTGGTGCTGACCGGCAACTCTCCACGTGCCACCCTGTACGCCGTGTACCATTTTCTGGAGAAGTACCTGGGATGCGGCTGGTGCGCACCGGGCGAGGACACCGTGCCGCAGTGCGAGGTGGTTCAGGTGGCTGCTGTGGACGAGGCGGTCGGACCCCCCGCCTTCTCCATGCGTCAGATCATCGTCTTTCCCTACGGTGATCAGTTGCTGTCGAAGAACAATGTGCCGCACACCGACTGGCTGGCCAAGAACCGCATGAACTGGGCCCATCCGGCCCCGAACGGCCCCTATTCCTGGGAACGCAACCGCTCGCGCGAGGTGTACGTGCCCGAGGTCGAGCGCCGCGGGCTGTATCTGGAGGTTGGCGGGCACACGTTTAATACCTGGATCCCGGCCGACCAGTATGCTGCGGTCCATCCCGAGTATTATGCCCTCACACCAGACGGCGGCCGGGCCACCGACGGCACGCATTCCAGTGGGCTCTGCATCTCCAACGCGGACGTCGTGCAGACGGTCGCGGACAACATGATGCGCTGGCTGGATGAGAATCCGGAGGTGGATGCGGTGGACCTCTGGCATAACGATTCCTTCACCTATTGCCAGTGCCCCGCGTGTACCCCACCCGGCTCGGGTGAGGCCGGTTACACACGCAGCTATGTGAGGTTCTGCAACCAGGTGGCCGAACGTGTTGGCCAGCGGCATCCCCAGGTGCTCATCAACGCGCTGGCTTATGCACATACCTCAGACTGCCCGCCAGACGTGGAGCGCCTGTGCGATCAGATCCTGCTCGGGCTCTGCCTCTTCCCGCGGCCTACCCAGCGGACCATGTGCCCGATCGAGACCTCCACGCAGAATCTGGACGTGCAGCTTCGCGCCCGTTTGCTGGCGTGGCCCCAGGTCGCCAGACATTTCTATGTTTATGAGTACTACACGATCGGCGAGGAGCTGAAACGCTGGTCGATGGTCTCCATGATTGGCGAAGACATGCGGTACTTCCGCAGGCTGGGGATCCAAGGGATCTCCTCGGACCAGTGGGGCCCCGGCTGGTATCCGCTCAACATGTATGCCTTCGCCAGGCTGAGCTGGAATCCCGAGTTGCCGTGCGACCAGATCATCCACGACTTCTGCACGAAGTACTACGGGCGCGCGGCGGAGACGATGGAGGCCTACTACAACACGCTGGAAGAGGGCTTGCGAGAGTCGTGGACTACCACGACCCCGATCGACTGGCGCGACGCCACTCGGCTGGAACTGGCCCGGAAGGCCCTGGCCGAGGCGAGCGACGGCCAGACCCAGGCCCGCGTGCGCGACACGGCGAGACTCCACCAGCTGACGCTTCCCTGAACGCGGGTTGCGAATGGCTGTGCCCAGAACTGTCGGGAGCAACGGCAGGCCTGCGGGCGTACGAGTGGTGCCGCCAGGAATGAAGCCACCAAGGGCTGGATAATCGTCTCATCGCGCCGGGCTACGAAGCCGGCCGTCGCGCTCGTCCCGGGCGAAGCAGCCTGTCCTGACGCAACTCGAGGTCCAAGAACACGTGCTCCAGATCTGTTTGAGTGTGGCCTCGTCCGCGCACAGTTCGGCAGCCGCCAGGCCTCTGTCGGGGGGGCGGATGGGGGTGCAGATCGTGCAACGTGATACAATCGCGGACGAGCGATTCCTCGCGAACGAGCAGGGCCATGACCGACGTCACTCGCATCCTGTCGCAGATCGACGACGGCGATCCGCTGGCCGCCGAACAGCTCTTGCCGCTGGTGTACGAGGAGCTGCGCAAGTTGGCGGCCCAGAAGATAGCCCGGGAGAAGCCGAGCCAGTTACTCCAGGCCACGGCTTTGGTCCACGAGGCGTACATTCGGCTCGTGGATGTGGAGAAGGCGCAACGCTGGAACAGCCGAGGCCATTTCTTCGCGGCCGCGGCAGAGGCCATGCGGCGGATTCTGGTGGAGCACGCACGCGAGAAGCAGCGGCTCAAGCATGGCGGGGATTTGCATCGAGTCCACCTCCCCGACCCGGACTTGGTTGCGGATGACCGTGTGGAGGATGTTCTCCGCGTGCATGAAGCACTGGACGAACTAGCCCACAAGGATCCCCAAGCGGCCGAATTGGTCAAACTGCGGTTCTTCGTCGGGCTGACGCTCGCGGAGGCCGCCGTCGCTCTCAATATCCCGCGCCGTACCATCGACCGACTATGGGTTTACGCCAAAGCTTGGCTCGGCGCGGAGTTCGGTCCGTGACGGGGACTGACGCGCCGGCGCAGTTCATTTGATTTTTCTGGCGCACTTTGTCGCCGCATGTCGCACTGTCTTGTGGTGGCCAGAGATTGGTCTTGCTGTTCTCATTCCGAAGACGCGACGATGCACGAGCGCGACATCTTCCTGGAAGCTCTGGAGCAGCACTCGTTGGACGAGCGCGACGCCTTTCTCGATCGCACCTGCGCCGGCGATGCCCAGCTCCGCAACCGCGTGGAGCTGCTATTGAAATCGCACGAGGAGGCGGACAGCCTGCTCGACCACCCCGTGCTGGGTGACGCACCGACGGAAGGGGGCGCCAGGAGCACCGATCGATCGAAATCGCAACCGTTCGAATACGGCGCGATGACGTTCGACTTCCTCGAGCCGTCCGACCAACCCGACTCGCTCGGACGACTCGGGCAGTATGACGTGCGGGAAGTCGTCGGTCACGGAGGGATGGGGATCGTTTTCAAGGCCCACGACACCAAACTTGGCCGGGTGGTAGCGGTCAAGGTGCTGTCACCAACGCCTGCGGCCGACGCCGCAGCGCGGAAGCGGTTTCTGCGGGAAGCTCGGGCGGCGGCGGCCGTCAGCCACGATCACGTCGTGACGGTCTACGCCGTCGAACAAAACGAACCATCGCCAAACTCGCCGCGAGCCGCGCGCGGCGGCCCCCCCTACCTGGTGATGGAATTTGTCGACGGGCAGTCGCTCGAGCAGAAGATCGGCCGCGTGGGACACCTGGAACTCAAGGAGATCCTGCGCATTGGCCGGCAGGTGGTGGCGGGACTGGAAGCGGCCCACCGGCAAGGGCTCATCCACCGCGATATCAAGCCGTCGAATATCCTGCTGCAGAACAGCGTGGAACGGGTGAAGATCACGGACTTTGGACTGGCTCGGGCGGCCGACGACGTGGGTATCACGCACACCGGCGACGTGGCCGGCACACCGCAGTACATGTCACCCGAGCAGGCCCAAGGGAATCCCGTCGATGCGCGATCCGACCTGTTCAGCCTGGGTTGCGTGTTGTATGCCATGTGCACGGGTCGTTCGCCGTTCCGCGCTGAGTCCGCGATGGCTGCTCTCCGGCGCGTGTGCGACGACACGCCGCGACCGATCCACGAGATCAATCCGGATGTGCCCGCGTGGCTGGCGGCCGTCATCCAACGGCTGCTCGAGAAGGATCCCGACAAACGGTTCCAGTCCGCGGCGGAGGTCTGCCAGGTGCTGGACAACTGTCTGGCCCACGTTCAAAATCCGGCGGCTCATCCACTCCCGGTTCTGCTGCGTGCCGCGGACACCGTCCGGCGGAACAGATCTGCCGTGCACTCACACGGTCGGCGCTGGGCCGCGGCCATGCTCCTCACTATCCTCGTCCCGATGGCCCTGTCGGAAGCGACCGGCGTCACGAACCTTGGGGCCACTGTCGTCCGCATCGCCATGGGCTCCGGGACGCTGGTGATCGAAGTCGACGATCCGACCGTGCAGGTTTCGCTCGACGGCGAACAATTCAGTATCACGGGAGCCGGCATTCAGGAACTCACATTGCGTCCGGGGCAGTATCAGTTCCAGGCGACCAAGAACGGCCAGCCGGTGAAACAGGAACTGGTGACGATTACCCGCGGCGGCCGGCAGGTGGTGCAGGTCAGGCTGGAACCGCGGACGAGTACGGCGCCAACCGATGACCAGTTGCCCGAGTACACGTGCACACCTGAGAGTGCCATCACGCAGCTGCGTCGGCTCAAGAGCGAGTTCGACTTGGACTACTGGGTCACTGGCTTGGCGTTCTCGCCCGACGGTACGCAGCTATTGTGCGGCCGATGCGCACAGGTCATTGAGATCTGGGATCTTGCCTCCGGACAACGCACGACCGTGCAGCCCATCGGTGCGAGATTTGCCACGTCCCGAGCTGGAGATCTGATAGCGACAAATCACCCAGGGCGAACAGGTTGTGTCGCGATATTCCATGTCCACGACCTCTCGCCGATTCGTGTGTTGGTCCCGCAGGAAGCCGCGGCGAAGGGGAAAGACCGGGATATTTCCTTATCGCCCGACGGGAAATACGCCGTAGCTGGCAATGCGGACTGCACCGCCTGCCTCTGGGATGTGGCGACGGGAGAGGAGCTTCACTGCTTCGTCGGCGAGCGGCCGTGTTTTGTCACACAGTTCTCACCCGACAGCCAGACCGTGCTGGTGGGTAACCAGACGCTGCGGCTGTTTAGCGTGGCGTCAGGCCAGGAGATCTGGCGGATCGACCAGGGTGGTTTCACGTGCGCCGCGGCGTTCTCACCGTGCGGTCGCTGGTTAGTCACGACGCCCCAGGGGCAACTGCGGCTCTGGGACGCAGCGACGGGCGATGCCAGGAGGAAATTCAGCGGCCACACTGGACTCATCGTGAGCGTGCAATTCCTCCCGGACGGACGGCACATCATTTCCGGCTCCGAGGACCGTACGATGCGCCTCTGGAATGTCGAAACGGGGCAGGAGATCGCCTGCGTCACAACGCAGAATCACTGCACGAACCACGTGGCCGTTTCATCCGACGGCCGATGCGCGGCGAGTGGAGGTGGCCAGTTCACGCAGGAACACAGTGTCTATCCGGGCGACGGCGACTACGACATTCGCCTCTGGCAACTGCCAGAGACCGTGTGGTCGAAAGAGGCCCGTGACGTGTCGCAATAACCGAGCGAACTACGGTGTCGACACGTTGCATCGCCGCACGGTTACCGTCCCGAGAGATCCCGCTGCTGTACAGCGACACCATCACGCACCTGGTCGCTAGGATGCAGCATGACGAGTTCTCCGGGCTGCAGGCCACTGAGCACCTGCGCGGCCAGGCTGTTCCGGCGCCCGATGCGGACCGTGCGCAGCCGGGCGATCCCATCGGCCACGACAAACACGGCCCAGTCGTCACCGTGGCGGAACAGTGATCCGGTCGGCGTCTGGAGCACATCGCGTTCTTCCCACAACACGATCCGCGCTTCCACGCGAAAGCCGTCGCCCAGCGACTGTCGCTGCACTGGCGGGGCGAGCAGGTCGAGGATCACGTTGACGCGTTGCTCTTCCACGCCCAGGGCGGAGATCTTGGTGAAGGCGGAAGGCTCGACCAGTCGCACCACCGCATCCAGAGGCCTGTCGCCGCCCCATTGTTCCAGAAACGCTTTGGCGCCCGGACGGATCGCGACGCCGTCGCTTGAGAGCACGTCCACTTCGACCTCTAAATCGCCCGCGTCTCCGACCTCGATTAGCTCGGTTCCAGGCCCCACCACGTTGGCGCTGCGCTGCAGAATGCGCAACACCTGCCCTGAGACGGGAGACTTGATTGCGAAGTGCGGCGAGTCAGTGATTGGATCGGCGGGATGGGCGTGCAGCAGCGCTGCGCGGGCCATGTCCAGTTCGAACCGGGCAATATCGCGGGCGAAGAGTGCCGCGCGCTCGTCCTGCGACCTCGCGCGCTGCAGCATTTCGGCCTCCTCGAGTTGTTCTATCGCGACCGCGTTGCGCTGGGCCAGCGCGCGTTGGCGAGCGACGACGCTGTCGGCAAACGCGAGTTCCGCCCGCGCACGCTCAACAACCGGCTCTGCGCGCGCCAACGCCGCTTCCGCGGCATGCACCCGCGCTTCGGCCTGGGCCAGGACACGAGGATCGAGCAGTTCGGGCACCTGGGGAGCAAGGGTGGCCAATACGGTTTCGCCGGCCGTCACACGGTCGCCGGGATCCAGCTCGATGCGCTGGACACGGCCTGCCAGCGGCGCTGCGACGACATACCGTTCGCGAACCCGCGTCCGGCCGTCCTCGTCGACCGTCACACGCAGCGGCCCACGCGTCACTTCGGTCACTTCCACCAACACGGGCTGTGGCCAGAACGACCAGACCAGTCCGCCAGCCACGGCCGCGATCACCGACAGGTACATCAGCGCACGAACCAGAGATCTCACTTGGCATCACTCCCGCGTCTTCAATACCGCAATCAGATCCAGATGATCCAAACGCTCGCGCACGATCAAACCTGAAATGGCGGCCCCGATCAACACCACCGCTACCGCGAATCCGTACGTCGCACGATGGATGATCAACGGAATGCGGTAGACCTCCGTATCCAATCCCAGGACGGCCCACGCGGCGAACAGATAGCCCAGCGCCAGCCCCAGGGGAATGGCAGCCAGTGTCAAGACGGTCAACTCGCCGAGCAGGATCGCCGAGATTTCCGCGCGCGTGAAACCGATCACGCGCAACGTCGCCAGATCCCGGCTGCGTTCCGCCAGCGAGATCCGCGCATTGTTGTATACCACGCCGAAGGCAATCACCGTGGCAAACATGACGTTGAAGAACCGGATATTGCCCAGGTTCTCGGCGATGGTATCACGGAAGCTCCGGATCGACGCCTCCTTGATCGTTACCCCCGACACGCGGGGAGTCTCCTTGAGTGTGCGGTACAGTTCGTCCATCCGGTCGGCCTCCACAGTCAGGAACGCGCCGCTCAGGTGATTTCCTTCCCGCAACAGCCTGTGCAGGGCCCGTTCGTCCATATACGCATTCGTGCCGCCGTATTCCGTAATGAGCGCCGCGACCGGCACCTGACGCATCGGCTGCTCGCCTTCCAGCACCTCCACCAGCACCAAGTCCCCTGGCCGTACGTCCAGCAGCTCTGCCAGCTTGGAGGACAACAACAACCCGTCGCGCGGCAGAGACACCAGTCTCTGGTCCGCATCCAGCAGCCGGTACAAGCGTCCCTCGGGGCGGATGCCGAGCAGACCCACGCGGCGCGTACGATGCCCGTGGTGGAACCGCGTGGGGACGGAGCGGATGGGCTCGACATGCGTCACGCCAGGCAAATGCATCAGCTCGTGAAGCGCACGGCCTGTGGTCGGCTCCACGAACGAGACGATCAAGTCCTGACGCTGGGAGAGGTAGAACTGGAAGTCGATGATGTAGTTGATCGAGTCCAGCGAGAAGCTGCCCAGGATCAGAATCGCCACGGCCAGGGCGATCCCCAGGCACGACATGGCCGCCTTGAAGGGCCTCCGTTCCAGTTCGCGTACGATCATCCGCGTGGCATGCGGCAGGAAACTGCCCAGCCGGCTGCGGTCCAGCACACTGGGCCGGTAGACCGCGGGCGGTTCCGGCCGCATGGCCTCGGCGGGTGGCAGCCGCACGGCGCGTCGTACCGCCACGAGTGTTCCGGCCACCGCCGCCAACATGCTGACCACAAACGCCGTGGCAATGACCGGCGCGTTCCATTCGAAACCAAACACCGGAAAACGATAGAAACGCGTGTAGATGTGCGTGAGGCTGCGTCCCAGCATGGAGCCCATGACGATGCCCAGGATCGCACCGGATACGGCCACCAGCAGCACAATCTGCACATAGTGCAGGCCAATCTGCAGACGCGTGTAGCCAAACGCCTTCAACGCCGCCACCTGTTCGCGCTGGACGCTGACCAGCCGCGAGAGCACCACGTTCAACAGAAAGGTCGCCACGCCGAAGAAAATCGTCGGCGCAATCAGCCCCATGCTGCGCAGCTGCCGGATCTCGTCCGAAATGTAGCGATGGGACACCTGCTCGTCGCGGTCACTGCCACCACGCGTCCCGTACGGTTTCAGCAACTCGTCCAGACGTTCGATCACGGCACGGCCGTTGGCACCCCGCATGAGCGTCAGGCTGATGTCGTTGAAAGCGCCATCCATGTTGAAAGCCGCTGCCAGCTGGTCGTATCCCATCCAGAAGACGCCGAACCGGCGGTCGTCCGGCAGCAGATTCGCACCGTGGATCTGTATGATGTACTCGGGCGACAAGGCCACGCCGACGACCGTGAGCTCCTGCCGCCTGCCATTGATCACGGCGGAAACGGTGTCACCCATCTGCAGCTGGTGTGAATCCGCAAAGGCCTCGCTCACCAGCACCTCTCCCGGCCGAAACGGATCGATCCAGCGTCCCTTCCGCAAGTGCAGGTCGTTGAGGATGGGCAGGCGGTACGGTGGGACGGAGATCAGGCGGCCGATAGCCGGCTCCGCCATGTCCGGCACGTCTAGCGTCACGTCGACGACAATGCGTGGTTGCGCCTGGGCCACACCGTCGAGGGCCGCGATGCGAGGGACCAGCGACAGCGGCGCCCGCTTGACGTGCGAGAAGATGTCGGCGAATCGGTAACGCTCGTAGTACGTCTCCCGGGACTGCTGCAGCGAATGCAGGGTGTTCAACGACATCACGAACGTACCGACCCCCGAGGCCACCACCAGGACAATGGCGATGGCCTGCCCCTTAATGTGCCACAGGTCTCGGATTGCTTTGCGGTTCAGTGCTCGCACGTCATCGTCACCATTGCAGTTCGCTGGCGGATACCTGGCAGGCATTTTCCTCGACGTGTGTCACGCGGCCGTCCGACAGGTGTACAACACGGTCTGCCATCATGCCAATCACCGAATTGTGAGTGATGACCGCCGTGGTTGTGCCGAGTTCCCGGTTGATACGCTCGATGGCATCCAACACGACGACGCCCGTATGGACGTCCAGCGCCCCAGTCGGCTCGTCGCACAACAATACGTCCGGCCGTTTAGCGATCGCCCGCGCGATGGCGATGCGTTGCTGCTCGCCACCCGACAGCTGTGACGGGAAATGGTCCATTCGGTCCGCGAGCCCCACCAGCTGCAGAGCCTCCCGCGGATCCATCGGGTTGCGGGCGATCTCGGTGATGAGCGCCACGTTCTCGCGCGCCGTGAGACTCGGTATCAGGTTGTAGAACTGGAATACGAATCCGACATGCTCCCGGCGAAAACGCGTCATGGCGGCATCGTCGAACCCCGTCAGCTCATGTTCAAGATAGCGCACCGTGCCACTGGTAGGCAGGTCCAGTCCGCCCAGGATGTTGAGCAAGGTAGACTTGCCACTGCCCGACGGCCCCAAGAGCACCATGAATTCACCGGCCCGTAAGTCGAGGTCGACACCGCGCAGCGCATGTACGTCCACCTCGCCCACGTGGTACACCTTGTTGAGCTGTCGCGCCTGGAATACCGTGTCGCGACCTTGCCTATGCCCCGACCGATTCTCGTTTGTCACCGCATGCTGCCTTTCTCCCCGCAACTGGTCTCCCCGTGCCTGTCACGCCAGACGACCAGGTGCTTCGTCCGAGTCGCGACCGCCGAGAGACAAACCACTGTCATTATGATTGCCGCGCGACCGCAAGGGAACAGAAGCACCACCAGGGGCGGCGTGCGTCGCTGCGCGACGCCCTTGCCCCCGGCTATCCTTTGCGGATGAGTGACGCATTGACCGCGTGCTCACAACCGCCGGATCTCCGATCGGTTGCCCCGGGCCCATCTGGATGAAGCGGACGGCATTTTTCGCAGGCACTGTCGGGGCGCGTATTGGGGGATTGCGTCCACGTGGGCTGGGACGACCACCTGCCTGTACTATCTTGGACACGCGGCTGATCGACATGTTGGCGCCGGGGCACTATGCGTAGATCACCGGAGAACCTGCCGCAGTGTCGGGCGACACTCGAACACGCCGGTTCCGATCTTCGCCAACGCCAATTCACCCTCCCGCAAGGCGGGAGGGTCGGACGCGATCGCGTCCGGGGAGGGCCAAGGCCCCCGTTCCGCCCCTGCCGGGCCAACTCTCCCCGAGGGGAGAGTGAATTCTGAAACACGTTCTTACGGCAAGTCTGCCGGGAGGCCGTCGC
>DAISIS010000138.1:0-11582 GCA_036821925.1 Pirellulaceae bacterium | reverse complement strand
GTGGCGTACTACGCCTTGCGAAGGTTTCGGGATCGCATCGACGACGACCGGCAAACGGCAAGCGATCTGCTGACGAATTTTCGAGAAATGCACCAGGAGGGTGACATCAGCGAGATGGAATTCCGAACAATAAAGACGGTGCTGGGGCGCAAGCTCCAAGAAGAGTTGAAGGATGCGGACGGGGACGAATGAGCGTGTCACACAGGCTCTGCCTGGTGCGGCAGCTCGGCCGAGTTTGCCGGTCATTCTTTCGTGACTCTTGCTGGCCTGGGAGGCCAGACGCACTGGCAGTGAGAACCGTAGATTTGGCAGCTCGACGAATCGCGGACAGGGAAGCCCAAAGGGGCCTGGGCACAGTACACAACGACGCCCGTGCGGCCGGATCGAGCGACACCTAGGAGTTACATCGTTATCCGGTCGACCTCGTGGTGGCTCGAGGTGAGACCGGCGATCCGAAAGGAGTGATTATGCCCGCTGGAAGAGATTCGGGCGGAGGCCGACGGAGCAGTGGTACGACGAAGAAGAACGCCTTTTGTTCGTTCTGCCGGAAGAGCTATCGGGATGTGGGCCCGTTAGTGGAAGGACCCGGCGACGTCTACATTTGCGGCGAGTGTATTGACCTCTGCCAGTCGATTCTTGAGCAGGAGCAGCGCCGTCGCGGCTCAACCAAACAGTTGTTCAAGGAGATCCCGACGCCCCGCGAGATCGTGGCCAAGTTGGACGAGTACGTGATCGGCCAGGCGGACAGCAAGAAGGTCCTGGCGGTCGCGGTGCACAATCATTACAAGCGACTGGCGCTGGGCTGGGAGGGCTCAGACGTCGAAATCGAGAAGTCCAATATCCTGCTGCTCGGCCCGACCGGCTCCGGCAAGACCCTGTTGGCCCGCACGCTGGCGAGGATTCTCAACGTCCCGTTTGCGATCGGCGACGCCACCACGTTGACGGAAGCCGGTTATGTGGGCGAGGATGTCGAGAACCTGTTGCTGAAGCTGCTGCATGCGGCCGATTTCGATCTGGAGTCGGCCCAGCGCGGCGTGCTCTACATCGACGAGATCGACAAGATTGGCAAGACCAGCCAGAACGTGTCGATCACGCGCGACGTCTCCGGAGAAGGGGTGCAGCAGGCCCTGCTCAAGATGCTCGAAGGCACGGTGGCCAACGTTCCGCCGCAGGGCGGGCGCAAGCATCCCGAACAGCAGTACATCCAGATGGACACGACCAACATCCTGTTCATCTGTGGCGGCACGTTCGTGGGGATCGAGGACATCATCGGCAAACGGTTGGGCAAGCCCACGATGGGGTTCGGGCAAGGGCCGCTGCCGCGCGAGCGGAAAGACCCGTCCAAGCTGCTGCCCCACGTGACGACCGACGACATCCTCCAGTTCGGCCTCATCCCGGAACTCGTCGGCCGGTTGCCAGTCGTCAGCGCGCTGGCGCCGCTCGATGAAGAAGGGCTGATCCGCGTGCTGACGGAGCCCAAGAATGCGCTGGTGCGGCAGTACCAGAGCCTGTTCGAAATGGAGAACTCCAAACTCACCTTCACCGACAAGGCCTTGCGCCGCATCGCCCACCGGGCCATGTCCAAAGGGACCGGCGCACGCGGGCTGCGGAGTATCATCGAGGAGGTGATGCTGGACATCATGTACGACCTGCCGGAACAGACGCCGGGAACGGCCTACGTGATCAGCGACGACGTCGTGGACGGCCACGAGAAGCTCTTCAAGCTGGCCGAGCCACGCACCAAGAGCGCCTGATCGCCGGCCGTCAGGCCGGCCAAGCCCAGAAACGCTCGTCGGGGTTCGGAGATACCCGCCCGGTTGGCCGCTCGCGGCCAGCCGGGCCTTTTGGGTTGGGGTTTCTTTGCGGTGCGGTGCGGTGCGGTGCGTTGTGCTGGGCTGGAATCTGGCAGCCGCCAGGCCACGCCCCATCCGCCCCGGTTCAGTCTGCCTGGGCGAGGTCGAGCAAGACGATGCTCGACGGATTCCCCACCGGTGTGTAGTGTCCTGTGAATGCCAGGCCGCCCGTCTGGCGATGCACTTGGAACACCGTGACGTTGTCGGCCCGCTGATTGCAGCAATACAGGTACTGGCCAGCCGGGTCGAAACTGAAGCTGCGCGGATAGTTCCCGCGCGTCCACTCCTCGCCGCGGTACGTCAGTTCGCCCGCGGCGCCCACCGCGAATATCCCGATGCTGTCGTGCAGCCGATTGCCGGCATAGACGAATCGGCCGTCGCCCGACACCAGGATTTCCGAGCAGAAGTTGCTGCCGGCAAAGCCGGGCGGCAGGGTCGAGACCGTCTGCCGCGCAGCCAGCTGTCCGGTCTCCCCGTCGTAGTCGAACAGGACGACGGTCGAGCCTTCTTCCTGGATAGAGTAGAGCCAGCGCCCGTTGGGGTGGAAGTGGAAATGCCGCGGTCCATCGCCGGGCGGCAGGCAGACGGCCGGCGGTTCATGGGGGGTCAGCACGCCACGCTGCAGGTCGAACTGCCAGACGTAGATCCGGTCCAGACCCAGATCCACGTGCAGCACGAAGCGCCCGGCCGGATCGGCTTGAATCATGTGCGCGTGCGTGCGGTCGTGCCCGCTGACAGCGAAACTGCCCGGAGGCGCGTGGGTGGCTCGCGTGGGGCCCAAGGGGCCCGTATCGTGTTGCACGTCCGTGGCGTTGTCCAGCCGGCCATCGGGCCGGATCGGCAGCACCGCCACGGAACCGCCAAAGTAATTGGCCACCAGCAGGAAACGCCCCGAGGGATGGATGCTCACATAGGTCGGTCCGGCGCCGCCCGAGCCGACCGTGTTGAGGCACGTCAAATGCCCGTCGGTCCGATCGATGGCAAAGGCGCTGACCGTGCCCTCCTTGTCCGGGCCTACGCGATCGGTCTCGTTGGCCGAATACAGGCGGTCTCCCGACGCATTGACGGCCAGGCAGCTCGGGCTGGTCCCCAGCTCGCAGATGCCGGCCGGCGTCAGCGCTCCGGTAGCGCGCTCGACGTGGAACACGTGAATGCCGCGGCCATTGCCGGGAGGCAGATCCACCTGGGTCGGCAACACGTCGCGCAGCGGAGAGCTGAACGTCCCGACATACGCCACGCGCAGTGGGGCGGGCTGCGCGGTGCGCGCCGCACGCGCGCTGGTGGCCAACGGTGCTGCGCCCGCCGTGGCGACCGCAGCTGTCAGGAAGGCACGCCGGGAGCAGTGGATTGACGACATGGTAGTGGGTGGTCCTGCAGGCCGGGGGGGACGCGGGGAGCCGCCGGTGGCTCCTCCAGCACACTGTTGTCGCGCAAATGCCGGCCGGCATCAAGGGGCATCAGGGAGCGGGGGCGGCCCACTGGACCGCCGGACGCCGGGCGGCCTGCAGGAAACGCTGATGGTTGGTCAGCCGCAGTTTCGGTTCGGTGCCCAGGGTATAGCAGAAGTGCGTCAGGGCGATCAGTTCCGGTGTGGTCAGATTGACGGTGGCCGGATGCGGCGTGCCGGGCATGCCCAGCAGAATCCGCCGGTAGATCGACGCGGGGTCGTTCCCCCCTTTGAAGACGTCATGCACCAGATCGCGGGGGAAGGCGGGGTTGCCGAGCGTGTCAAACAGCGGCATCAGCTCGTCACCGGTGCCGGTTTCGCCGTGGCACGCGTGGCAGGCCTGCTGGATGTAGAACCCTTTCCCGGCTGCCCGGGAGACGTTGTCCGGCGCGCCCAGGTCCGGCACGGTCACCACAGCTCCGGGGGTGGTGCGGAGCTGCACCACTTCGTCCACATCCGCGTCCTCCACCGGCTGATCGTCGGCCTGCAGCAGCGCCACGTACTGTTCGCGGACCCCTGCGCGGCGCATCTCCAGAGTGACGTCGACCAGGAGATCGAGCTGCTCGGGAGTGAGTGTGTCCAAGGGCACCATGGAGGTGCCGGGCAGGCCCGCCTGGATGACGGTCCGCAGATCGTCGCGGGTGGCCACGCCGTTGTCCGTGCTCACCAGCCGCATCGGCTCCTGCCGCAGGTCGCGCGGGCGGGGAAACACGTGCCGTGCGGCGTATCCCGCACCGTCCCCCTGGGGACCGTGGCAGGCGCTGCAGTGCCGGACGTACAGCTGCCTGCCTGGCGGCTCGCTCTGCTGTGCGGCTGCGGCCTGCGCCACGGCGGCCGGGTACGGGCCCGCAGCGGCATCCGGCGCGGACGCCTGCGTCAAGGCCTTCTGCCGCTGTGCGGCGGCGGCGAAATCCTGGGGGTGCACGGCCAGGTGGGCCTTCAAGTCGTCGACCTGGGACTGCACGGCCTTCCGGTCGCACGTCCAGGTGATCACCGCCTCCGACACCATGGTCTCGCCCAGCATGTTCAGCGCGATGCTGGCCGCCGTCAGGACATCGCCGTCGGCCGTGTCGGCCAGCGTCTGTTCGAACCGCTGTTTCGCGGCGCGATAATCACCGAGTTCGAGTTCGACAAACAGCATTTCGATGTGCAGGCCGGGCAGCACGTCCGGCTGGGCGACGAACGGCTCGAGCACCGCCTGGGCGTGGGCCAGCCGCCCCACCTTGCGCAAGGTGCGGGCGAATCCCGCGGCAATCATCGCGTTCTCCGGATGCGCAGCGGCCAGCGGGACAAACCGTTCCAGAGCCGCGACGAACTCGTTCTCGCGTTCATCCAGCTGGGCCAGCCCCAGGCGGGCCAGCACGTGGCGCGGCTCGCGCGCCAGGGCCTGTTCGTAGGCGGCCCGCGCGCCGTGGCTGTCCTGGTCCAGCGCGCACAGCACGCCGCGGAGGAAACTGATCTGCGGATGCTGCGGCGCGTCCCGCTCCCAGGCGTCCAGCAGTTCCGCGGTGAGCGGCTGGTTCTCGGCCGCGATCGCGCCGCTGATGTAGGCTGCCGACACGTCGTGTGCCGAGGCCCCAGCGGCGAGCAACGCCTGGATCTGGTCGAACGCCTGCGCACCCAGCTCGCCGGCCTCGACGTTGCCGAGCGTGATTTCGTCCTGCACTGCCTGGCGTGAAGCGCCGTACTGTCTGGCCAGCGCCAGGGCGGCGTCCCGACGTGGCATGTCGCGCAGCTGGCGGTAACACCGCGCCCGCAGCAACTCGGTGGCGGCGTTGCGCGGGTCGCACCAGGCGGCGCGCGCCAGCCAACGCTGCGCATCGTCCAGCGCCCACACGTCGCAGTCCCGGGCAGCCCGGTATCGGCACCACTGACCGCACAGCCCGCGACCGAGCAGGACCAGCGCCAGCACGGCGCACACGGATGCGGTCCACAGCACCCGCCGCCTGCGGAACGTACGCCTCGGCGCGGCCTCCACTGGACCAGGCTCGTTGTGCCTCTGGCTGCGCGACACCGGCCCCCCTTTGCCTACTGCCCGAACGCGGCACGCTTGGACTATGATGGGAACACGCGACCTCCAGAATAGATAGAAAGAGCAGCCCCGTGAATAGCAGGACGTATGGCCGCCAGTTTCCCGGCGCCGGATGGATGGTGCTGGTACTGCTCGTCTGCGCGGCCGCCACGGTGGCGCTCTGGAAAGTGGTCGGGGGCAGCGCGCCGCTCGATCGCGCGGCCGAGCTGCTGTCGGCCGAGACCGAGCCGGTGACGCTCGACGCCGAGGCGGTCGCGCGCATCGAAGCCTTCTGCGGCGATTGCCACGCCGTGCCGCTTCCCGACAGCTTCCCCCGGTACGCCTGGCACGCCGAGATCACCATGGGCTACTCGCTCTACGCGAAGTCGGGACGCCAGGACCTGCAGCCGCCGCGTTTCGAGGAGACGTACGCCTATTACCGCCAACGTGCGCCTGAACAGTTGACATTTCCAGAGCCAGCCGCGGCGCCGCACAGCCCGCCGGTCCGGTTTGAGGTTGAGCAGATCGCGATTGAGGAGACGGGCGGCGTCAAGCCGGCGGTCTCCCATCTGAACTGGTTGCAGCTGCAGCCTGCGGCGGAGCCGGAACTGGTCGTGACGGACATGCGGCGCGGAAGCGTGCTGGCCGTGACGCCCGGCCGGCCCGGCACCCCGCCGCGTCTGTTGGCGGCACTCAATCAGCCGTGTCATGTCGAAGCGTGTGATCTGGATGGAGACGCTTCCACCGATCTGGTGGTCGCTGACCTGGGCAGCTTCGGCGCGCTGGATCACGATCGTGGCCGTGTCGTCTGGCTGCGTCCGCGCGACGGCGGCCGGGCGTACGAACCGATCGTAGTGGCGTCTGGCGTGGGACGCGTCGACGACGTGCGGCCGGGGGACTTCGACCAGGATGGGGACCTCGACCTGGTGGTCGCGGTCTTCGGCGCCGACCGGACGGGTGATGTGCGGGTGCTCTGGAACGTCGCGGCGGCGGGCGAGCCGCCGCGGTTCACGCCGGAGATTGTCGATCCGCGCCCGGGGACGATCCACGTGTTGCCCAGCGATTTCGACGGCGACGGGTATCTCGATTTCGCGGCGCTGATCAGCCAGGAGCACGAGCAGGTGGCGTTGTTCATCAATCAGCGGGGCCGGCCTCAGCCGACGGTCTCGTTTCATCTGCAGTCGCTGTGGGAGGGGCCCGATCTGACGTTCGGCTCCAACGGCCTGCAGCTGGTCGATGTGGACGCCGATGGTGACGTCGACCTGCTGTACACCAACGGGGACGCGTTCGACAACGGATTCGTGAATCCCCGGCACGGCGTGCAGTGGCTGGAGAATCAGGGGCGGCTGCGGTTCGTCTGCCACCGGCTGACGGATCTGGTGGGAGCGTGTGTGGCCTCGGCGGGGGACGTCGATCGCGACGGTGATCTGGACATCGTGGCCGTGTCCTGGCTGCCTGACCGGGTGGAGCCGGCCAACGTCTACGACCGCCCGCGCGCGTCGATCGTCTATCTGGAACAGACGGCGCCGCGCACCTTCGTCCACCACACGCTGGAACAGAATTCCCACGTGCATGCGGCCCTGCGGCTGGCCGATTTCGACGCCGACGGAGACCTGGACTTTGCCGTCGGCTATGCGGCAAACGAGCCGTCGCCGGCCGGCACGCGGTGGGTGGACATCTGGTGGAATCAGCTGCCCCGCCGCGCCGCCTCACCCGGGCGCTGACCGCCTGCGCGGCAGTTCCACCCCGCCGGCTCCGGGCGATATAATGTGCACCGCCGGGGGAGCTCACGAGGGCTGCCAGACCGATCAACGCGAGGAGACCCGCACTGTGGATTACCGCAAAGAGTTCATCGTGGCGCCGGGCGATACGGTGCAGCTCGACCAGGTCGACCCGAACTACACGGGGGATATCCGGTCGTCGGAGGAGGCGGAGCGGCAGCTGGAGAAGTGCCACAAGACGCTCCGCGACCTGCAATACCTCATGTACGCCGAAGACAGACGCTCCCTGCTGATCGTGTTGCAGGGGCGCGATGCGGCCGGGAAAGACGGCACGATCCGCAAGGTGTTCAGCGTCATGAACCCGCAAGGGTGCACCGTCACGAGCTTCAAGGTGCCGTCCGAAGTCGAGGCGGCCCACGACTTCCTGTGGCGCTGCCACCGCGCGGTGCCCGAACGCGGCCAGGTCACGATCTTCAATCGCTCGCACTACGAGGACGTGCTCGTCGTCCGCGTCCACGACCTGGTCCCGAAAAAGGTCTGGGCGCGGCGCTATGCGCACATCAACGCCTTCGAGGAACTGCTGTACGACAACCACACGCAGATCCTCAAGTTCTTCCTGCACATCGATGGCGACGAACAGCTGGAACGGTTCAAGAAACGGATCGACAACCCCGCCAAACACTGGAAGATCAGCGACGCGGATTACGCGGAGCGGCCGCATTGGGATGCCTACACCCGGGCGTTTCAAGACGCCCTGGAGAAGTGCAGCACGAAGCACGCGCCCTGGTTCGTCATCCCGTCGAACAAGAAGTGGTTCCGCAACCTGGCGATCGCGCAGATCGTGGCGCAGACGCTGCAGGATATGAACATGCAGTTCCCGGAGCCGACCGTCGACATGCAGGAGATCCGCCGGAAATACCACGAGGCGGCGGAGTAGCCGGGGGGGCAGCAGCGAGGCGGCCGTACAGACGCGCGCTCGGCGCATGACGCGGCCGCCTGACCGGCGCGCCGATCCCGTGCCGCCCCGGCCGCCAGCTTCACCGCCGCGCCAGTTTTCGCAGCACTTCAATGCCACGCTCGATCACGTCGTTCGACGCGGCATAGGAGATGCGGAAATGCGTGTCCTGCTGGCTGAACACGTTGCCGGGAATGACGAGCAGGGAGTTCTCGATCGCCCGGTTCACGAACTCCGTGCCGGTCCCCCACGGCGTCCGGGGGAACACGTAGAACGCGCCACGCGGGTTGGCCACTTCGTACAGGTCGGACAGCCCCTGGACGATCAGATCGCGTTTCTGCCGGTAGGCCTCCGTGTACGGGCTGACATCCACGTCCATGGCGACAGCGCCAGCCCACTGGGCGGGCTGAGGGGCGCAGACATAGGTGTATTGCTGCACCTTGATCATGGTGTTGATGACTTCGGCCGGCCCGTGCACAAATCCCAGCCGCCAGCCGGTCATGGCGTAGTTCTTGGAGAAACCATCGATCACGATCGTCCGGTCGTTGAACTCGGCCGGCGACACGAACGGCGCGTCGTAACAGAACTGGCTGTAGATCTCGTCCGACACCAGCGCGATGTCGTGCTGCGCCGCCAGCTCGGCCAGGCCCCGGATCTCCTCCACCGTAGCCACCGCACCGGTCGGATTGGCAGGGCTGTTGAGCAGGATCAACTTGGTCCGGCTGGTGATCGCCTCCGCGACGCGATCCAGCGGGATGCGGAAATCCGGATAGGTGGGGACAAACACCGGCGTGCCGCCTACCAGTCGCGTCAACGCCTCATACATGACGAAGTACGGGTCGAAAATCAGAACCTCGTCGCCCGGGTTGACCAGGGCCAGCAGCGTCAGCACGATCCCGCCGCTGGTCCCCGACGAGACAAACACGCTCCGGTCGGCGTGGTGGTACCGCGCATCGATCCGGGCCTGCAATTTCTCCCGCAGCACCGGCATGCCCTGCGTCAGCGCGTAATTGTTCTTGCCCGATTCGATGGCCTGGATGCAGGCAGCCCGCACCGGCTCCGGCACATCGTAGTCCGGCTGACCGATGGACAGATCGATTGGCGACTGCATCTTGCTGGCCAGGTCAAACACCTTGCGGATTCCGCTGCTATCGAACAGACGCGTACGATCGGCGATCCATGAATTGGTCATGTGTTCTCCACCTGTCAGCCCGCGGACCGCTGCGCAGTGGGCCGCGTCGCCCGCGACGCACCGCCTGGCAGCACCAAGTCAGCTGGGCCGGAAAAAAAGCACGTATCGCGCGGGGCACTGTCGCGTGCACCCGGGCGCGATTCTATCGGCCGGATAGAAGCTATCATCGTCGCTGGAGCGGCCGGGAATTGCAAGAAGCCGTCCCATTGGTGGGGCCCGATGGATGGCCCGGCCGACCCCGCCTGCCGCCCTCCCAGCCGGCCGGCCAGCACGCCCAGACGCGCCGCGCGGGCCGGTCCCGACACGCACTCCGGCGGGCACTACCGCACGCGGCATTGGAAGCGAATGACACCTCCCTCGCCCACCGGCATCGGCTCGACGATCTCCCACCGCAACGTCAACGATTCACTCTGGTTGTCGGACACGCCGAAGTTGGCCTTGAGCGTGCACGACTGACTCCCCTCGACATACTCCAACCGCGTGGTCAGATTGTCGATGACGGTGACGTTGCCGATGACCTGATCGCCGACGTTGTCGAAGCGAATCGTAAACTCCACGGTTTCGCCGGGCCGCGCTGCGTGGCGGGAGGCGATCTTGCAGACTTGCAGGCGTGGTTTGCCCTCGAGCGAGAAGATGTGCAGCGACTCGGCTTCGGTCACGCCCACATCTTCCTGCAGCGCCAGGTTGTCGATCACCACCTGGAGCGCCGTGTCGTGGCTCCACACCGCGGCCGCTGCCACACGCTCGGCCAGCCGCGCTTTCTCGGAGTTGTCCATCTGGCCGCGGTGGATCAGCGCGAAGCGTTCGTAGGGGAGCAGGCCGCCGTGGATGCCGGTCAGGCCCTGGCTGTTCTCGAAACCGGTCGGCGGCATGCGGTCGCGGAACGCGCTCGGCGAACGCGTGCCCAGGTTCAGTCCCGGCTGCACGGGCTGGACCGCCGTCGTGGCAATCTGCACATCCCCCACTCCCTCGAGCGGAACCGGGTTCTCCACGCCCAGCGGCTGCTGCCGCGCATCGTGCTGCACGATGCCGTAGACCTTCCTGACCGCTGCGAACCGTGGCGCATAGATGCACACGCGATTCGAAGGCTGCACATGCGTGTCCCCGGTGACCGTGTCGTAGTGCACGACGGTATCCTCGGCCTGCAGGCCGTCCACGCGCCAGTCGTTGCGGATCCGCACGGCCGGCGCCTCATCGCCGCCGTCACACAGGTACTCGTCGTCCGGCCACGGGCAGGTCAGCCCGGGGGGCGTCCACGCGCCGCAGGGGAGCCCGTGGGGGCACCCGGTGTCGGATCCGTTCGGCAGTTGCTGGGGCAGGCAGGTGGGACAGGGCATGCCGGCAGGTGGGCACGGCGCGCCGGGTATCGCCGGCGGGCAGGCCGGCGGGCACCAGACACCACGCCGGAGCGGGCCCACGGCGGCCGCCGCTGGGGCGACCGGAGTCGTGTGGCCCACCGGCATCACGTCACTGGTCGGGGACGCTGCCGGACCATACACCGTGTCGGCCGTGTCCGACAACGACTGTTGAGCGGGGATCGACGGGAGACGCGCCAGCTGCTGACCGCCGCTTTGCGCGGGCGTGACCGGTGGTCTTGTGGCGTCCGGCGTGGACGGGTCAGACGGGCCGGCGGCGCCGGTGGTTGTTCGCTGCGCGACACGATCCTCAGCGTGCGGGCCCCAGGTGGCCGGGTCCAGCCCGCGGCAACTACAGAGGATCACGCTGGTGACGACGATCAGACACCAGGGGGCTGCGCGGCCCGGCAGGCTGGCCCCGCAGGATCGTGATCGGCGGATCGCCTGCAAGGCCGTCCCGGCCGGGTGTCGTGCATTTCGGTGGTGGGGCGCGACACGGCCGCGCGGGCAGGCAGCCACAGCGGACGAGAAGGCAAGCGTCATCGCGTTACTCCCGCGGCGCTGGGTGTCTGCCGCGTTGTGTGGGGCTCAGCGGGCCAGGCCGTATCAGCCGGTGGCGTGACGGCCGCAGGCGGAACCGGTCCGGCGTCGGGCGTAGCCTCCGTGGGGGTTTCCACTGCGACCTCGGCCGGCAAGGGTATCCACGGCGGGCTGTCGAACAGGAAGCGGCCGCTTTCGCGGTCCATGTCCGGCACGCGCGACCCGATCCGCAAGATGGCCATCGGGCGTCCCAGCGCGTCGGCCACTTCGAGTGGATCCTGGTTGGGTCCCACCTCGAAGTACCGCTGCTGGCGTGCGTCCTCGCGCGCGGGCAACGCCGCGTGCGGGTTTTCCAGGTAGATCACGCGCACCACGTACTGGCCGCGCAGCGCCATTTCCAGCTCTTCGCGGGTCAGCTCGATCGGGATCGGGAACCGCACTTCGCTGCCCGGCGGCGGATAGAGCCGGTTGATGATCTCCACGCTCGGGTACAGTTCCTGCCCGGCGC
>DAISIS010000137.1:0-11607 GCA_036821925.1 Pirellulaceae bacterium | reverse complement strand
CGTGGTTCACCACGCGTCCTTCGCGGATGGCGCTGATCAGGATGTTCTGTTCCTCGACATGCGACAGGTTCCGCGGACCTTCGTACCGCCAGGGGGTCTCGCCTTCGATGCGGCAGTCTGTCCAGTAGCAGATGCCTTTGGAGCCCAGGATGATGTCGTCCCAACTCTGGTAACACCCGGCGCGGGTCTGGCACAGCGCGTACACGCGCACGCCACTGGGCATCTCGTAGACCACGCTGTGATGGTCGAACATGTCGCCGTAGACTTCGCCAAAGGAGGTCGAGCGGCCCGCCAGGCCAAAACAGGTGGTGGGGTGCTCTTCGTGGAGCACCCAGCGCATGCGGTCGAGGTTGTGCACCAGCGACTGGGTGACGTCGTCGCCGGAGAGCCAGCGGAAGTGGTACCAGTTGGCGAACTGATACTCCATCTCGGACAGCTGCGGGTCGCGGGGGATGGTGGCATACGGTGGCCGCAGGAACATCGACTGCACGGCCACGACCTTTCCGATCGCCCCGTCATGAATGCGTTTGACTTGTTCCTGGTAGGCCAGGTCATAGCGACTCTCGTGTCCCGACACGACCGACACGCCTTTCTGTTTCGCCAGGTCACAGGCACGGCGCATGCGAACACAGCCGGCCGAGTCAATCGCATGCGGCTTCTCGACGAACACATGTTTGCCGGCCTTCACCGCCTCCTCGGCGTAGAACGAGTGGTACTTTGACGCGCACGCGATCAGCACCGCGTCGCTGGCGGCGATGACCGTCTTGTACCCGTCCAGCCCGTGCACGCAGGTGTCGTCGGTGGCGGCGAACTGATCGGGAAAATTCGTCTTGAAGTACCCGCGCATGCCCTCCATCCGCTGCGCAAACACATCGGACATGGCCACCAGTTTGACGTCTTTGCCCAGCCCCAGCGCGTCGGCTGCCGCGCCGCTGCATCGCCCGCCGCAGCCGATCATGCCCAGGCGGATTTCCTGCGTGCCGGCGGCGTGGACGGATCGCGGTATCACCAGACGACTGGCAGCGGCGGCCGGCAAGGCGGCGGCCGAGCCCCGGAGAAACGTGCGGCGCGTGGAAGTACATGGCGTGGTGTGCTGGCGGCGTGGAGTGGACATGAGCTGTTTCCTGGGAAGAGGAGCTACGGGACCATTTCCAGATCGGCGAGGTAGATGGCGGTGATTGGCCGGCCGGCGTCGTCCTGCTCGTGTGACGAATACCACGACACCAGCGCCCGCGTTGGGCTCAGCGCCACAAACCCCGGGTACGAATTGTCGCCCCCACTGGGCAACTCCGCAAACTCGTGAAGCTGCTGGCCGATCAGCCAGTGCAAGGCGGTCTTCGGACCGCGATCGGCCGTCGCTTTCCGCCCCCCGACAACGTAGAAGTCGCCCCAACGTGTGAGGAGCGGGCCGCCGACCTGCTGGCCCAGATCCCGGCGGTCCCAGTGCGCGTACGGGGGCGCGGAACGCAGGAACTGCGCCGCCGCCCCGCCCCGCCGGCCGATACCCAGCACCGTGCCGTCCGGTTCGAACAGGAAGGCGGTCTCGTCCCCTTCCTGCTCCTGGAAAACGGCCCGCTTGCGCCAGATCAGTCCGTCCGTACTCTCGAGCATGAGTGACTCCACGGCCGGACCCTCACCGCGCGCCGCCATGTCGAACTCGATCTTGCGACGCCCACAGAGATAGGCCGTGTCACCGTGCGCCGCGGCCCGCCAGATGTAGTGCCCAAACGTGCCCTCGAGCAGCACCGGGCTGTGCCACGTCCGTCCGTCATCCGACCAGGCGGCGTATCCCAGGTGCTGGTTGAGGTCGTAATCCTCTACGGCAATCGTCGTCTCGCCGCTGTACCACGTGCCGGTGTAGACGAACAACCGGTTCCGGAACACCAAAAAGTGCGGGTCACGCGTGTCGCGCTTCGCCACACGGAACTGATGCACCGGTTCCCAACTCTGAGCGTCCGCGCTCGACAGGATGATGATCGACGCTGTGGGGTGCACCATGTGTCCATCCGGGCAACTGCGAAACGTCAGGTAGAACCGGTCGCCAAACCGTACCAGATCGGTGAATGCGTTGTGCTCGCCGTTGTGAAACACCTGCCGCACGTTGGTCACCCGCACTGCCGGTGGCTCGCCGCCCCACAGCGGTTGTGCCCCCCACATGCAACAATTCAGAACCACGGCCCAGAGGCCAGCGGCCCGACAGAGCCACAGGGTATCGGTCATGGGGGATGTCCTTCTTGCTGGAGTACGCTGCGTCCGCTCGGACCACCTTGCCAGTGTCGGCTGAAACGCGTCGCGGGGCAACCAGGGGCACGCCTCCAGGGCGGCCTCGGCCGCCCGGCCGGTTCCCACCCCCGATCATGCGTAGTGAGCAACAAACAACAAATATTGGCAGCCATCGGGCGGGGTGCTATCGTTGGGTAGGTCAACACATCCCGCCAACGATTCCGGGCTCGGCGTGCCGGACTGTCGAGTCTCCGCGGGCGATCGACCCTCGAGACTGATTCCCCAGGGGCCCATGTCTGTGAGCAACACCGTACTGTCGCAGGAGTTCGAGGTTGCCGTCGTGGGGTGCGGTCTGGTGGGCGCCGCGTGTGCGGCCGAACTGGCCCGCGCCGGCTGCCGCGTTGTCGTGCTTGAGCAGGGTCCGGTGGGAGGTGGTGCGACAGGGGTGGGAATGGGGCACGTGGCGGTGCTCGATGACAGTCCCGCGCAGCTTGCGTTGACCTCCTATTCGCGTCGCCTGTGGCAGGCGTTGGCTCCGCAGCTGCCGGCCCGCGCCGAGGCGGACCGGTGTGGCACGCTGTGGGTCGCGGCGGACGCGCAGGAGGTGGCAGTGCTCGAGCGCAAACGCACCCGGCTGGCGGAGGCCGGCGTCGCAGCCACGATGCTCTCGGCAACCGATCTGGCGCGGGAGGAGCCGCGTTTGCGCCGCGGGCTGGCCGGCGGGCTGCTGGTGCCGGACGATCTGGTGGTCTATCCGCCGGTGGTGGCGCGCTGGCTGCTGGAGCAGGCCTGTGGGGCGGGCGCGGAATTGCGCGGGCGGGCCCGCGTCGTGCATCTGCATCGCGACGGGCGTGTGCGGCTGCAGGATGACACGACGATTCGTGCGCGCCGGGTGATCAATGCCGCCGGCAGCTGGGCGCCCCGGCTGTCGCGCAGCATACCGATCCGCCCGTGCAAGGGGCACCTGGTGATCACCCACCGGTATCCCGCGTTCGTGCGGCACCAGCTGATGGAACTTGGCCGCCTGGAGAGCACGCACGGCGCCGAGCGCGAAGCGGTGGCCTTGCACGTCCAGCCGCGCAGAACCGGGCAGCTGCTGATTGGCGCGTCCTACCAGGCGGACGTGGTCAGCAGCGAAGTCGAGATGCGGCTGGTTACGAAGATGGTGCGGCGCGCGGTCTCCTTTCTGCCCGCTGTGATCGACCTGGTGGCGATGCGCATGTGGGCCGGGCACCGTGCCGCCACGCCCGACAGGCTGCCGCTGATCGGGCCGAGCGTGGACCGGCCGCGGGTGTGGTGGGCGACCGGCCACGACGGCTGGGGCGTCACGGCCGCGCTGGCCACTGCCCGGCTGATCGCGGACCTGTATCGTGGCGACTCGAGCGAGATTGATGTCGCGCCGTATCTGCCAGGGCGCCTGGTACACAAGGAGTGATGGAGTGGAACAGGTCACGATCCGCGTCAACGGGCAGCCGACGAGCGTGCCGCAGGGAACGGCGGTGGCGTCCGCGATTGCCGCGGCCGGCTGTGCCGCCTTCTTCACATCTCCGGCCGGCACGCCGCGCGGTCCGCTGTGCGGTATGGGGATCTGTGGCGAGTGTCGCGTCACGATTGACGGCGTGCGTCACCAGCGATCCTGTGTGATTGTGTGTCGCGAGGGGATGGAGGTGGAGACCGATGGCTAACCTGCCGCGCGACTACGAATACGAAGTGGTGGTGCTGGGTGGTGGTCCGGCCGGCATCGCGGCGGCCTGCGCGGCGGCCGAGAGCGGTTGCCGTGTGGCGCTGCTCGAAACCACGCCGTGGCTCGGCGGGCCGACGTGGCGGACGCGGCCGGGCGAGACGTTGCCAGGCGAGACGTTGCCAAGCCGGGCCCGGCGCTGGCTGGAGCGGCTGGAACGATCGAGCGTCGAAGTGTTTGACCGGACCACGGCTTTCGCCTGTACGCGCCCGGACGTGCTGCACACGGAGCGCGGCCACGAAGTGCTCAACATCGGGTGGCACGCGCTGATCCTGGCCACCGGCGCGCAGGAGCAGTTCCTGCCGTTTCCCGGCTGGACGTTGCCGCACGTCATGGGGCCGGGGGGACTGCAGCTGCTGGTCCGATCCGGCTGGCCTGTCGCGGGCCAGCGGGTGGTCGTGGCGGGAACCGGGCCGCTGCTGCTGGACACGGCCTTGTATCTGACGCGGCATGGAGCACGAGTGACCGACATTCTGGAGCAGGCCCCGCGGCGAGCGCTGTGGTCGCTGGCCGTGCGTCTTGCGCGGCTGGCGCCGGCCACGGTGTGGCGGGCGCTGGGCGTGCCCCGCAGTCGCCTGCGGCGGCGCGTCCGGCCCGGATGCTGGCCGGTGGCAGCGCACGGCACGGATCGCGTGGAAAGCGTGACGGTCACTGACGGCTCACGGACCTGGACGCGCGATTGCGACTATCTGGCCTGCGCTTTCGGACTGGTACCGAGTCTGCAGTGGCCCCTGCTGCTGGGCTGCCGGATCGAGGCCGAGGCGGTGTGGGTGGATGCGTGGCAGCGCACCTCCCTTCCGCGCGTGTACTGCGCCGGCGAAGCGACGGGCATCGCCGGCGTGGACTGCGCCGTAGTGCAGGGCGAAATCGCCGGCCTCGCGGCGGCCGGCCAGGAGAAAGCGGCGGAGCGGCTGTTCGGAGCACGGGCCAGACAGCAGCGGTTGGCCGAGGCGCTGCAGAAGACGTTCCAGTTGCGTCGCGAACTGCTGACGCTGGCCACCGACGAGACGGTGATCTGCCGGTGCGAGGATGTGGCCTGGCAGGAAGTCCGCGCCTACGACGACCTGCGGTCGGCCAAACTGCAAACGCGCTGCGGCATGGGGTCCTGCCAGGGACGCGTGTGCCAGAACGTCCTGCGTCTGCTCAAAGGCTGGCCCGCCGATTCCGTCCGCCCCCCGCTGCTGCCCACCCACGTCGGCTCGTTCGTCAGCACATCCAACGAACTCGACAACCCGCGGCGCTGAGCCGAGCAGGCGGCCCGGGTCGGCCGTGCTCCGTGCCCCGCCGCACCCCCCCGCTGCGTGGTCGAAAAACGATGGCCGCCAACCATGCGATCACCTATCATGGGACGTAGTGTCTGTCGAAACGCGTGGCCCGGTCAGGAGACAGGCGGCACATGGAACCGCGTCCAACTCACACGAAGCGGCACGGCATCGTTTTGATTGCGGCCGGTGTTGCGGCGTGCGCGCTGGCGGCTGCCTCGGCCGCCGAAGGCGAAGCAGCCCACTACCTCGGCCCGGGTGCGCTGGCCGTTTCCCCCGACGGCTCAACCTTATTCGTCGCCTGTGAGGACGCCCAGGAAGTCCTGTGGGTGTCGCTGCCGCAGGGGGCCGTCGCGCGACGCGTGCGTGTACCGGACCGGCCGACCGGACTGGTGTGCGTGCCCGATGGCTCGATGCTCGCGGTCGCCTGCGCTGCGGCCCAGAGCTCCGTGATCTGGCTGGACACGGCGACCGGTGCGCTCGTCCGCTCGGCCGCCGCCGGCCACACGGCCGGCGGTCTGGCGCTGGACCAACGCCGCGGGCAGCTGTTCGTCTGCAACCGGTTCCACAACGACGTGTCGTTGCTCGATCTGGCGACCGGCGCCGAGCTGGCGCGCATCGCGGCCGTGCGCGAGCCGGTGGCGGCCGCCATCACGCCCAGCGGCCGAACGCTGTTGGTGGCCAATCACCTGCCCGACTCGCGTGTCGACCTGGACTACTCCGGGACGGTGTCGTCCGTGGTGACCGCCATCGATCTCCGCACGCACGAGTCGCAGGCGATCCCGTTGCCGCATGGCGCCAGCAGCGTGCGCGGACTGCGCGTCACGCCCGACGGCGAGTATGCGCTGGTCACGCACCTGCTGTCGAACTTCATGAACGTTCCGTTTCGCGTGGACATGGGTTGGATCAATGTCAATGTGGTGAGCATGATCGATCTGCGGCAGCGGGCTGTGATCGGCATGCTGGGCCTGGATGAGTTGACACAGGGAGCGGCCAATCCGTGGGATGTGGCGGTGACCGCCGACGGAGCGCAGATCTGCGTCGCGGCGTCGGGCAGTCACGAGCTGTGCGTGATTGACACCCGGCAGTTGAACAACCACCGGGCGCGGCGCACCATGTCGCCGCTGCTCGGTGCGTGGCCGATCTATCCCAGCCTGGGGGCGAGCCTGTGGCGGCGGGTGACGCTGCCCGGCAAGGGGCCCCGTGGTGTAGTCGTCATCGGCCAGACGGCCTACGTCTCTCAGTATTACAGCGACAGCCTGGCCGCCGTGGACCTGAGTGGGTCGGCCGGCAGCGTCCCGCGCGAAATACCCCTCGGGCCGCCACCGGTGCTGACACAGCAGCGCCGCGGGCAACTGCTGTTCGACGACGCCACCATCTGTTACCAGAGCTGGCAGAGTTGTGCGAGCTGTCATCCGGACGCGCGCGCGGACGCGCTGAACTGGGATCTGATGAACGATGGCGTCGGCAACCCGAAGAACTCCAAGAGCATGCTGCTCTCCCACGTGACCCCGCCGTCCATGGCTAAAGGTGTGCGGGAGACGGCCGAGCTCGCGGTGCGTGCGGGGATCACCCATATCCTGTTCTCCCACCGGCCGGAGGAGGAGGCGGTGGCCATCGACGCCTACCTGAAAACGCTCACCCCGGTCCCCAGTCCCTACCTGGTCGACGGGCAACTGAGCGCGGCGGCGGAACGCGGCAGGCAACTGTTCGAGAGCGCAGAGGTGAACTGCCGGCGCTGCCATCCGGCGCCGCTCTACACCGACCTGAAGACGCACAGCGTCGGGAAGCCGGAGTCCCGCCGCTTCGACAACCAGTTCGACACGCCGTCACTGATCGAAGTCTGGCGGACGGCCCCCTACCTGCACAACGGCCGGTATCGCACCATTCGCGAACTGCTGATCGACGCCAAACACGGACTGGGACGGGGCCAGCTCGATGCGCTGCGCGAACAGGATATCCAGGATCTCATCGAATTCGTGTTGTCGCTGTGAGCGGTGACACCGGCCGGCGCCGCGTGTTGTGCGGCGTGTGGGAAGAGGCGGCCACGCCGGCGGGCTACTGGAACGGCCCGAGTTTCGGCAGGTCGACGAATTCCGCGCTCATCGTTCCCGCTGCAGCCGTCCCCTGCGGATCCGGCTCCGCCGGACGATCGGCGATAATCAGCAGCAGTCTGCCGTCTCCGGCCGGCACCGCTTCGACCACTTCGCGCGATGCCGGACGGTCGTCGACTCCGGCCCCCAGTTGCGCGGGCAGTTCCAGCGGGAGCACGGCGCCGGTCTCGGCGTCGACGACGTTCTGCAGACCGACCACCCAGCCGGCATTCTCCGGCAACCAGATGAGATCGCGGTCTGGCAGCTGGTGCCGGCGCGCGTAACTCTGGTCGGCGGGGGGAAGTCCTTCGACGGTCTTGATGATGTTGCCGTTGGCAGCATTGATGTACACGAGCATGCGTGCGGGCGCGTCCGGCCCGACGTCCCACAGCAGCGCCAACTCGCGCCCGTCGTGGCTCAGCGCCAGCGCTCCGACGGTCGAACGCCGGTATTCCTTGTGGAACACCTGATTGCCCAGCAGCTCGCCGGTCTCCAGCCGGTAGATGCAGACTTCTACCACGCACTGCTCGTCTGGCGGATTCGCCATGACGTGCGGATGCGTCACCACCAGGTAGCTGCCGTCGACGCTGACCGCCAGGCACGGCGCAGCGGCCGGCCGGGACTCGGGAAACACGAAGTCGCGAGTCTTGTCCGCTTCGAAATCCCACACCCAGTAGCGCTGTCCGTTGAGCGCCACGACGCGGTGGGCCACGCAGTCGCGGACTGCGTACGAGGCACTGCCGCCGGTTGGCAGCGTCTGGCTGCCGATCAGCTTTCCAGCTTCCGTCGACCAGACTTCGACCACCTCCGCCCCTGCCTCGTCCTGGCGGACCCGGACCCAGTGCCGCCCGTCGCGCGACAACAGACACGTGCTGTCCGCCACCGGCGACGCCACTTCGAAACTGCCGCTGGCCTGGTTCTTGACCAGATCCCACACCGCCAGCCTGGGCAGCGCCTCGGGGGCCTCAGCGGCGGAGAGCGTGGCCAGCATCCCCGTCGGCTCGCTGGCCCGGCAGCACCGATCCCGGGCCGCCGCCGTGAAGGAGGAGCCGGAGATCCCGCGAAATGGCCGGCCGGCTGTCTGCACCGACCAGGGCATGTGCGCCACGGCCAGTTCGGGAACGATCAGCGCGGCATAGTCCACCAGGTGGACACGCGGCACTTCCTTCCGCTCGAGCAACACCTGGAAGCGCTGCCGCTGGGCGTCGGTCAGCACGGCCAGCAGTTCGTCCCCCAGCTTGTGGCAGGCGGCATACCATTGTTCCAGCGTCAGGGCCTTGGTTTTCAACGCCTGCTCGTTCTGCTTCAGACGCTGCACCACGTCGGCCGTCGTCCCGCGCTGCGTTTCGCTCAGCTCCAGCCGTTGCACACCGTCGCCGAACATCCCGGTGAGGAACAGGCCATCTTCTGCGACCAGCTCCGGCAGGTTGGCCAGCCGCGTCGCCGCGCTGCCCTCCGGACCCGCCACACCGCTGGCCGCCCCCGCCGGGCCGGCATCTGTCGCCGGCAATTCTGTACCGGCAGCCACAGCGGAAGGTGGCGGCGCGCCAGCGCCGTCTGCGGCGGCCGACGGCAGCGGTGCCCAGCCGAGCAGCGCCCGGACCGACCACTCGTAGTCGCGCAGGACGACGAGCATCGACGCGACACTGGCGGCGGCGAGCAGCAGGGCGAGGCAGGCCATCAGCGCCGGGTGCCGGGCGCGCGGACCACGCCTTTCATGCGGCCAGACGCCGCCCGCCCGACGCGGCGCATCGACCGCCACCGGAGGTGCCGGAGCGGTCAGCGGCGCTGCCGCAGGTTCCGCCTCCGCGTGCGTGGTCTCCGGAGGCGGCACACGCTCCGCTTCCACCGACGCTGACGGCGGCAGCAGCGGTGGCCGGGCCGGCGGGAGCTCGGGTGGCAGCGGGATGTCGGTCGCGTCGCCCACGATGAACGTGCGGCCACACTTGCACTTGACCCGTTTGCCCGCCCATTCGGCCGGCAAGAGAGTACAGAAACCACAGCCGCAGACGACTTTGATCGACATAGACTTTCCGCCCGACACCCCGGGATGCTCACTCGCCTCAATTGTACCACACCGCCCGCCCGGTCTGCCCACAGCCACCAGCCCGGCAGACAGCCGGCCGGCTTTCCGACCACTCCCGCGGCCAGGACCTACTCAGGCGCAGACAACTATGCGAGAATTGGAGCGGTTCGCCCGTGCGGCTGGAGGACCATGCCCCAGAGCCACTCTCTCACCTGACAAGCGGAGCGCAGCAGCCATGATCCAGCAAGTACTTTCTGACCGGTGGCGTTGTGTGCCAGCCATGCTGAGCCTGAGCCTGGGGCTCGCCCTCACGGGCATCGGTCCCGGCGCGGTCTGCGCGGCAGACGATATCGTGGCAGCCGGCGCTACCCTCGTCCAATTGGCCGAGGGCTTCGAGTTCACCGAAGGGCCGGCGTGCGACGCGGAGGGGCACGTGCTGTTTACCGACCAGCCGAACGACCGCATTCTCAAGTGGTCTGTGGACGGGAAGCTCTCCACGTACAAGCAGCCGTGTGGGCGCGCCAATGGCCTGTGCTTCGACCAGGACGGCAACCTGTGGGCATGCGCCGACGAGAAGAACGAGCTGTGGTGCATCCGTCCGGACGGCACCGCGCAGGTGGTGGTCAAGGACTATGAAGGCAAGCTGCTCAATGGACCCAATGACCTGTGGGTCAGGCCCGATGGGGGGCTCTATTTCACCGATCCGTTTTACCAGCGCGATTACTGGCAGCGCGGCCCGGCGGAGCAGCCTGTGGAAGGGGTCTATTATTTGACCCCCGACCGCCAGAAGCTGACGCGTGTGATCGACGATCTGCAGCAGCCCAACGGCATCATCGGCTCGCCCGACGGCAAGACCCTCTATGTGGCGGACATCCGGGCTGGGAAGACCTATGCGTACGACATCCAGGCCGAGGGGGCCCTCGCCAACAAACGCCCGTTCTGTGAGCTGGGTTCCGACGGCATGACGATCGACAACGAAGGGAACGTGTACTTGACAGGGCGCGGCGTGACGGTTTTCGACCCGCAGGGGACCAAGATCAAGACCATCCCCATCGACACCGGCTGGACCGCGAATGTATGTTTCGGCGGCAAGGACCGCCACACGCTGTTCATCACTGCGCAGAAGCAGCTGTTCGCGTTGCGGATGCGCGTGCATGGTGCTGGCAGCCAGTAAGTCGAGTCTTCTGGCATGACATCGCGTTCACGGATCCCATCGCAGCTGCCGGCCCGGCAGCGTGTCGCCAGACTGCTGGCCGCGCCCATGTTCTGCCTGTCCATCCTGTTCCTCACTGTGCTGGCGGCCGTGGTCGTCCTGTGGGTCGATGTGCCGATGATGCACGAACCGGTCCCGGCGGGGGATGGGGACGCGGCGGCAGTCGCGCCGCCAGCTGGGGAAGGCATGCGCGTGGCGACGGGCGCCGCGGCGCTTGTCGCGGGCTACCACTGTGTGCGCTGCCTGGAAGCCTTGTGGGCCGTGTTTGTGCTGGAGTTTCTGATCCAGTGGTTTGTGCGCGACCGCAGCGTGCCGTTCTGGCGCACCTACTACGGCCGGCTGCTCGTCTGCTTCTGTCCGCCCCTGCGCATGTGCGCGCGAAACCCGGACATGGGGGGCCGGATCTGGCTGCCGGGGCTGGGCTGGCGGAAACCCAATGCGGCGCTGCGCACGAAGCTGGAACGCCTGTTCAGCATTCCCATGATCCTCATCGCCCTGGCCATTCTCCCGGTGCTGCTGATCGAACTCGGGATGCGCCAGCAGGTGCTGACGCACGAGTGGCTGCGGTGCGCGTTGCACGTGAGCCTGGGGCTGATCTGGTTCGCCTTCGCAGCCGAGTTCATCGTGATGTTTTCGGTGGCCGACAGGAAACTGAAATACTGCAAGGAACACTGGATTGACATCGCCATCATCCTGCTGCCGTTGGTCTCCTTCCTGCGGTCGCTGCGGATCGTGCGGGCCACACGGATGGCCCGCCTGGCGCGTGTCGAACAGATTGTCCGTCTGAGCCGCGTGTATCGTCTGCGGGGACTGGCCATGCGCGCACTCCGCGCGATGCTGCTGCTCAAACTGCTCAACCGCCTGCTCCGCACGGCGCCCGACAAGCAGCTGCGGCGCCTGCGCGAAGAGCTGCGTGAGAAGCAGGCCGACATCCGGTTTCTGAAACGGCAGATTGCGGAGCTGGAACGTATGATCACGGCCAGGAGGGCGGCCGCGGCCGAGCAGGATTCACCGGCCACTGAACCGGGAGGCAGATCGTACGACTGCAT
>DAISIS010000136.1:0-11612 GCA_036821925.1 Pirellulaceae bacterium | reverse complement strand
CTCCAACCCGCCGGAGATCGCCGCCGAACTGCTCCGGAAGGTGAACGTCGCCGAGGAGGAACACAAGTGGAGCGATGAACTCGCGCTCTGGCAGGCGCGCTGGCATCTGCAGAACTGGATCGACTGCATCCGCACACGCACGCTGCCCGTGGCGGATGTGGAGATCGGCCACCGGTCGATTTCGGTGTGCCACCTGGCAAATATCGTCCGCCGCCTGGGGCGCACGTTGCGATGGGATCCCGCGACAGAGACGTTCCCCGGCGATGCGGAGGCCAACACGCTCGTCAGACGCCCGCGGCGCCAGGAGTACGAGCTGCCCGCGCTGGGATAGCCGGGCTCAGACTGGCACCCAGACGGCAGCGCCGAGCCCGGGAAGGGGGACCGAGAGCCCCGTGCGCGGCCCGCGCCCGCACGGGGGTGCCCGCACGGGGGCCATGACACCAAAACCAGCACCGCCTCTCCGGGACGAGAGACGGTGCTGGCGTAAAAGCAGAACGGGAATTGCGTCTGCGACTCAGGCCTCGGCCCTTGCCGTCTGAGGCATCTCCAGCGTCCGGGTCAGCAGACCGGCTTTGGCCAGGATGAGGTACAGCACAAACCCGACGACGATTGCCGCCACAGGCGGGCAGTACACCGGAATGGCCACCTTGGACACGAAGTTGGCGACCTGCGGGAACTTCTCTGCGAACTCCGGAGTCTGGGCGGCAGCGTCAATCATGCCGATCGCCCCCACGTAGAAGCCCACGATCCAAGAGAGCCAGCCGGCCGGATTGAATCCCGCGCGCGGACCGGGCCACTGGCAGCCGGCCAGCAGGAAATCGGCCGTCATCGCACCGCAGATCGGGCCGAACGACGCGCCGATAATCCCGAACATCTTGGCCGCATCCCCGGCCGTGCCGGACAGCACAAGGGCGACCGAGGCAGCCGTACCAATGCCGCACGAAATGAACGGATTGACCCGCGGCAGCGTGTTCTTGAAGCTGTTGGCCGCAATCAGCGAACTGAAGCAGGCTGGGGGGAAGGCGGCGATCGCCAGCAGGAGCCAGAACACCTTGGTCACCTGCTCACCCACAATCACATTCATCAGCTTGGTCGGGTCGATCGTGCCGGCCTCGCCGCCCGCCAGGCCGGCGCCATAGGCTCCGGCGACGATCACCAGGGCCAGGCAGCCCGTCAGAATGGTCGAACCGGCCACACCGAACAGGCCGCCCAACTGGACGTCGCGGCGATCGCGGTTGCTCGACGCGATGTCCGCACCTGCCGCACCCGCTGTGGCAAAGAACCCGACGATGTTGGCGATCGCAAACAACATCAATTCAAAGGTGCTGGGCGTCGCGACGGACGAGCCAGCCAGCAGCACTGCGGGGTCGAACTTGCCGACCCCAGAGAGCACCCGGCCCGCGAGGATCAACAGAATGACCAACGGGATCAACGGCAGATAGGTGGCTACGCGGGCCACGTAGTGAATGCCTTTGAGCCCGATAAACGCCGCGGCAACCGCCCAGATCACGCCGATCGTCATGTGCAGCGGCGTGTTCGTCGCATTTTTGAGGAAGAAGCCGGCCAGCAGTTCCGAGGCGAAGTACGCGTTGACGGCCAACCAGCCGAACTGCAGGACACCCATGAAGAAGCCGGGCATCAGAAACCCGCCCTGCACACCGTAAGTCGACGTGCCGACCACCGCCAGCGGCAGGCCGGTCTTCATACCCATCAGAGCGGGTGCCAGATAGCTGGCGAAATGACAGATCAACGCAGCCACCACCACCCCCAGCAGCGCGGTGCCCAGACCGTGCGCTAGAATCCCCGCCGGCCCCGGCGCCCCGCTCGCCGGCACGCTCTGCCAGAACACGAACCACAACATGATGCCCGCGTACGTCTGCGCCGTGCTCTTGTACCACGGCAGGCGAT
Source organism: Pirellulaceae bacterium (assembly GCA_036821925.1). Lineage (GTDB taxonomy): Bacteria > Planctomycetota > Planctomycetia > Pirellulales > Pirellulaceae > JAAYDI01. Next base: position 9,704 of record DAISIS010000136.1, on the reverse strand, counting down.
TGGCCAGTGGCACCGGTTGAGCAGACGCGACATAATCCGGTAGATTTGAAGCCATACAAGTCCCTCCCTACGCAACTCCGCGGAGTCACGGCCAAAGCGGAATGTAGAAAACGGCCGGCTGACACGTGTTCGTCACCACAATGTCTGCTAGCACAGGCGGATCTTGAGTATACCGCGATGCGAGAGCGTGTAAAATGGTGCCGTGGACACATTTCCGACGCCGCGGGTGTGGCCGCCCAGTGCGTGCGTTGCGCGGCGAGACGTGCGGCGCCGGAGATGTTGCGACCCGCACATACGACAAACTCTCTGCGGCTCTCCCACTTCGACACAAGGAACTCACCATGCCTCTGACCCGCCGCCGTTTTCTGGCCGCCGCTGCCGCGGCCACCGCATCGCTGCCCGCACTCCGCGTCTCCCCGACCAGCGCCGCCACGGCCACAGCGGCCGACATGCAGCTGGGGCTGGTCACGTATTTGTGGGGACAGGACTGGGACCTCGCCACGCTGCTGGCCAACTGTGCGGCCGCCGCGGTGCCGGGCGTGGAGCTGCGGACGGAGCACAAGCACGGTGTGGAACCGTCGTTGTCACCTGCCCAGCGTGCCGAGGTACGCCAGCGGTTTGCGGACAGCCCGGTCACGCTGGTCGGTTATGGATCCAACGCGGAGTATCACAGCAATGACCCCGCCGAGCTCCGGAGAAACATCGAACTGACCAAGGCCTACATCCGGCTCATGCACGATTGCGGAGGCAGCGGCGTGAAGGTCAAGCCGAACTCGTTCGTGAAAGACGTGCCGCACCAACGCACGCTGGAGCAGATTGGCGCAGCGCTGAACGAAGTGGCCGCTTTCGGCGCCGACTATGGCCAACGCATCCGGCTGGAAGTGCACGGGCCGGGCACCTCCGAGCTGCCCAACATCCAAGCGATCATGGACGTCGCTACGCACCCGAACGTGGGTGTGTGCTGGAACTGCAACGATACCGATCTGAAAGGGGAGGGGCTCGCACACAACTTCCATCTGGTCCAGGACCGCCTGGCAGACACCACCCACGTCCGAGAGTTGACGCTGACAGACTATCCCTACGCCGACCTCATGCGCCTGCTCGTCCAGACCGGCTACAGCGGCTGGATTCTGCTCGAGTGCCGCGCGCAACCGGCAGATCCTGTCGCCGCGTTACGGGAACAGCGGCGGGCATTTGAGGAACTCGTGGCGGGGGCGCACCGGGCCTGAGGCGTTACCGGCGTTTCGTCTGTTCCAGTTCCTCGATGCGGCGTTGGATCTGATCGAGTTGCTGTTTGAGCAACTCCGCCTGGCGGCGCAGCGCCGCCAGCTCGTCGGCCGGATTGAGCGGTGTTGCGCCGCTGTCGGGCACGAGGACGCTCCGCTGACCGCCCGCGGCCGGCGGGGGCGGCGGCGGCGTGGGTGCTGCCGACCCCGGGGGCTGCGGATCGGCCGCTGGTCCCTTCGCCTTGCCGGGGGCCGGCGGGGGAGGCGGGATCGGCATCTCATCAACCAACGGGTCCACCGCAGCGGGTGCAGACGCAGGCGGTGGCGGCACCTGTGCCGCAGGATCGGCCCCGCCTGCCGGGTCGACCGGCGGCAGAACTGCGTCCAGCGTGCGTTCCAGCGCTTCAAGCACTGGGCGGGGCTTCGTTCCCAGCCGGCGACGGCCCAGCTGCAGCGGCGGATCGCTCCGATCCGCCGCCGCCGCGTTCGGCTGGGACGCTGCCGGTGCCGGCACCGTGACCGAATCCATCGGGGCCAGACGCAACTTCTTGCGGCCGATCCGATCCCCCTCGAAATAGGTCAGTTCAATCTCGTCCCCGGGACGGAAGACCTGAATGAAACGCACCAGGTCATCGGCCGAACCGATGCGTTTGCCGTTGACCGAGACAATCACGCCGCCCAGCGGCAGTCCTGCGCGAGCCGCCGGCGATCCGGCACGAATCCGCGTGATCACGGCACCAGCCGGAGTCGTCACGGCGAAACGCCGGCGAGTGAGATCCGACACATCGTCCACCGAGATTCCCAGACTGGGCCGCGCTGCTTCGACAACGATCGATGGCGCCGCGTCCGGCCGGGCCGGTTCCGGCAGTTCGGCCACTGGATCCGGCGGCGCGGCTTCCGCCGGCCGGGTGCCGAGCGTGACCTCGAGCGTCTGGAGCGCCTCGCCGCGGCGGACCTGGAACACCAGCCGGGTCCCCACAGGTCTCCGCACCGCACGGTCCATGTCCTCCATATCGCGAAGCGGCATGTCGTCAATGGCCACGATGACGTCGTCGGCCTGCAGCCCGGCGCGCGCGGCCGGACCACCCTCGGCCACCGATGTGACGAATACGGCCTGTCCATCGGGGGCCGCAAGGTCGACCGAAACACCCAGATACCCCTCGCCGGCCTCGGCCTGCGTCGCGGTCTCCGGGGCGACGAGTGGCACGTCCAACTCCTTCTCCAGTCGCTCGACCGCATTCTGTCCCCAGACTGCCGAGACGCCCACCCCAGCCAGTGCCATCAGGAACGCACCCGCACATCGCCGCACATTCATCGTTGAGAGCCTCACCTTTCGCATGGCCGACGCGCGGCCACATCACAGACGCCCAATCCGATCCGCCCGCGTCTGGGGGTCGGGCCCGAGCCAACCTGGGCGCCTTCATTATACCCGAATGCCCGACTTCTCCAATTCACGCGGCCGGTCTTGGATAAAGCGCGCCGAATCGTTTATGCTGGTCTTGCCATGCCGAATCTACCGCTGACTCAGGATGTGACTGTCGAAAGCGCTCCGACAGCGCGGCGAGTCGAAGCACTGCAGATGCTGCGCATCGGCCGAACGCGTGCGCAACGCATCCTGGCTGCCGCAGCCGAAGGAAGTATGGACGTGCAGGGGCTATATCTGGCGCGGCGGGCGGAGCGGTTGGTGGGGGCTGCCTGGGGGCAGGTTGTGCCGGGCCACAGCGCGTTCTGTTGGCCCGCAGTACTCAGCCCCGGTGAGCCGGAGGACACCGCTACCCGCCTGCAGCTGGCGGTGGATGACTACCTGCGGTCCGCACAGGTGGCCGTCGCGCAGGCCGTGTTGCCCGTGCGCGCCGTGGCCGATGTCGTGCGACTGGTGCGCGCCGGATACCATCACCTGACCGATCTCGACTATCTGGTCGCGGCGTACGAGTCCTTCCCCCGGCTGCGCCCGCAGAGCGACCTGCAGTTCCGGCCGTTCACACCGGCTGACGAAACGCGGTTGAGCCAGCTCGTGGAACGCACCTATGTCGAATCACTCGACTGCACGGAACTCGATGGCATGCGTGCCATGCGCGACGTGCTGACCGGCTATCGCGAAACCGGCGAATATCGGCCGGAATGGTGGCTTTTCGCGCAGCACGTCGGACGCGACGTGGGCTGCGTCCTGTTGGCCGATCACCCGGATCACGATCAGGCGGAACTGATGTACATGGGGGTCGTACCCGAACAACGCGGACGTGGTTGGGGCGGGCAGATCACCCGGTATGCCCAGTGGCTGGTCGCGCAAGCTCCCCGCCAACGCATGGTGCTGGCGGTCGATCAGAACAACTGGCCAGCCCAGGGAGTCTACGCGTTTGCCGGCTTCGACCACTGGGATCGACGCTGCGTGTACGTGCGCAACATGCAGGCCCGTACGTAGCAGTCGCCACCCCTGCCCAGGCGTCGGCAGCACCAACACGTTTTCCACGATCAGCCACCCGCGCGCGACGGCTGCCCGGTACCGGGCGTGGCGATATTTCCAGCGGTTTTGGCGGCCGATTTCCCACCTCGCAGAAAAGTTGTTGGTCCCTTCTTTACACCGCTGCTAGCACGCGTACAATCGGCTGCCACGGAACCTTACTGGGAGCTTCGTCGTCGATCCTAAATTAATAGGGCGTACGACTTTACCAAGATTATGGATTAGGCTGCTCAAGCCGGCAGCCACCAGTCCACGCCGATCTGGCGAATGGACATCCGGGCACGAACTGCGTGTGTTTATGTGGCGCTGGTGGTTTGCGCAGAGGATGCGGTAGGACGTGACGAACGACGATAGGGACATCGACTCAGCCCTGCGGGAAGCGGTGGCTGGTGAAGTCGGCCGAGAACGATTCGACCTCTGGTTCGGCGACAGTGTCCAACTGCGTCTGATCGACGGGTCGTTGCGGGTGTCCGCCGCCGATCAGTTCACGATCGATCGGCTGTGCAGGCAGTTCCGCGGCGAGTTGCAGGCGGCCTGCCGTTCGCTGGTCGCCGGTCCGGTGCAGGTGGAGTTTGCCGTCGACCCGGCGCTGCATGGGCTGCAGCAGCCGGAGGTGGTTGCCGCCGACAGCCGGTGCGCGACCGAGGTCGCCGCGTCGGACGGGGCGGTGCCGCGTCCGGCTCCGCGGCGTTTCGCCCACCTGAACGATTACGTGGTGGGCCGCAACAACCGTGTCGCCTACACGGCTGCACAGATGATTGCCGAGCGTCCGGGCGAGGTGTCACCGCTGTTTCTGTACGGACCGCCCGGCTGTGGCAAGACGCATCTGCTGGAAGGGATCTGGTCAGCGGTGCGCAGCGCGGGGCAAGCGCGTCACGTGTTGTACTTAACGGCCGAGCAGTTCACGTCGATGTTCCTCGAAGCGTTGCGTGGCAGCGGGCTGCCGAGTTTCCGCCACAAGTATCGGCACGTGGACCTGTTGCTGATCGACGACGTGCAGTTCTTTCTGGGCAAGCGCGCGACGCTGGTCGAGCTGCAGAACACGGTGGACGCCTTGTTGCGAGGGCATCGTCAACTGGTGCTGGCCGCCGATCGCCCGCCGGCGTCGCTGGCGAAATTCGGCTCTGTGCTCGCTGCGCGATTCTCCGGCGGGCTGGTGTGCGGCATCGAGCCGGCCGATCGCGCCACGCGGCTGGGCATTCTCGACCGGCTGTCCGGCCGCCTGCAGGTCTCCCTGCCCGATGACGTCCGCACGCTGATCGTCGATCGGATGGACGGCGATGCGCGGAACCTGGCGGGCGCGATCCATCGGCTGGAGGCTTCGAGCCGCGCGTTCCAGCGGCCTATCGATCTGGAACTGGCGCAGTCGGCGCTGCTGGACATGTTCCAGGCCACTGCGCGCGTCGTCCAGCTTCCCGACATCGACCGCGCTGTGTGCGACGTGTTCGGGCTCGACCCCAACAGCCTGCAGTCATCCAGCAAGGGGCGCGCCGTGAGCCAGCCGCGGGCGCTGGCCATGTGGCTGGCACGCCAGTACACCCGCGCCGCGTACGTGGAGATCGGCGCCTACTTCGGACGCCGCAGTCACAGCACCGTCATCTCGGCCCAGAAACAGGTGCGGCGCTGGATGGACCAGCGGGAGGCGATCCGCTTGGCCCATGGCCACTGCGAGATCGGCGAAGCGATTCGCCGCGTCGAATCGCAGATCCGCGCGGGGTGATCCTCCCGGGGACAGACGCCCGCCGGCGCACGCATCCCGCCACCGCGCCGGGCGGCACGCGGATGCGTGCCACCCCCGGCTTGGCTCCCAGTCCGCCAGCACCCGCTATGCGCTGCGCGGGAACGTCGTGACGCCGGGCGTCGCCACCGGCTCGCTCGGCACATCACCCCATTCGTACGTCGTCGGACCGAGCCGCATGTCCGAATTGAACAGCGCGTCCCATTCGATTGTCTTGCCGGTGTAGCAGGCCTCGCGGCCCAGAACACCCAGCATGGTGCTCAACGCCATGAAGCGGCCGTTGTTGATCGGCTTGCCGGAACGGATCGACGCGAACAGCTCCTTGTGTTCATAGTCATACATGCTCGGCTTCTTCCCCTTGAACACCGGCTCGCCGTTGATCAACCCCTGCTGATCCTTTACCAGCACCTGCGCACGCCCTTTCGTGCCGTAGACGTAGTCTTCCACGTCGGTGTCGCAGTGAGCCATCTGGCGCGTGTAGGCATACACCTTGACTCCGTTCTCCCACTCGAAGCAGTTGGCGAAGTGGTCGTAGATATTGCCGTACTCCGGCTGGACACGCACCTGCCGCCCCCCCAGACCGAAGCAGCGTTTGGGGGGCTGGTCCCCCATCAGCCACATGGCCTTGTCGAGGCTGTGCACGAACTGCTCCACAATGTGGTCGCCCGACAGCCAGGTGTGGTTGTACCAGTTGCGGTTCTGATACTCCATCTCCGACCATTCCGGTTTGCGGGCACGAAACCAGAGCGCACCGGTGAGATAGTTCTCGTGGATCGCCACAATGTCTCCGATGGCGCCGTCGCGAATCCGATTGATCGTCTCGCGCACCCCCAGGTCGTACCGCCAGCAGAGCCCCGAAACGATGCTGAGCCCTTTCTTCTCGGCCTCTTCACACGTCGCCAGAACGCTGCGCACGCCCACCGGGTCCACCGCCACCGGCTTCTCGCAGAACACGTGCTTGCCCGCCGCCACCGCCGCCTGCAGGTGCTGCGGCCGATAGTGCGGCGTGGTCGCCAGCAACACCACGTCGACGTCCGCGTCAATCAACTGCTGGTAGGCGTCAAAACCGACAAAGCACCGGTCATCGGTCACCTGATACTTGTCGCCAATCGCCTGACTCAACGCCTGCTTGGCCTCTTCCAGGCGGTCTGGAAACAGATCGGCCAGCGCCGTCAACCGGACGTTGTCTTCCGCATTCATGGCATTGACCGCCGCACCGTTGCCCCGGCCACCGCAACCGACCAGGCCAACTTTCAAGATGTCACTGCCGCTGGCGTGTGCCATGCGGGCACCGCCCAGCGTCGCGGCCAGCGTGCCCCCCACCACCGTGGCCGTGGTCTGCGTGAGGAACGTGCGACGCGATGTTGTCGTGCGGGACCGGGTTTCCGACATGTTGGACTCCTTTAAGCGCAAAGGGATGATACGTTCGTGCGGGTCGCGGCAGGAAGGCAGTTCGACCTGGCAGCGGACGTCCGCCGGGCGGTCGAGCCCGCGGCGGATCTCCGCTGGCCTGTATTGTCGCGGATCCCGCACCATGTGACAACTAGTGCCGCTTCCCGCTTCCCGTCAAGAAGTTTCGCGATTTCGCGATTCCGTGATTCCGCCAGTGTTCGGGCACCGGGCCTGGCCCGCGTCCCACGCCCGCGTCCCACGCCCGCGTGCGGGAGAGCCAGAGGGATACGGGTCCTCGGCCCTGCCCCCTCACCCTCGGCGCGTGGTGTGTGCGGCGTTGGCTGCCCCCAGGGCCACGCCGCGCCGGAACCGATCTCACCCCGGCCGCAACGGAAACCTCACGTCATTCTCGATGCCGTCTTTCCCTACAACGCCGGCCAGATCAGTTTTTCGGCACCGGAGGCGGCCGCATCGCCTGTGTCTTGAATGCTGTCATCTGCCGCGTCACACCCTGAAGACCAGAGAACGCCGCGATCCGCATCGTACCCGAGTGGACTCCCGGAAAATGGATCGATGGGAACCGCGCCCAGCAGACCAGCTGCGACCAATTCAGAAAGCGCTCGCGGCATCCGGTTCTGTACGTCTCGGTAAAGCCGGCATGCGATCAGGACCAGTGCCACATCGGTCTTCAGCTGAATGGCCAAGCGTCAGGGCTGCGCCTGCGGCTGCAATGAACGCGCGCCTGTTCAGAGACGTTAGACTGTTCAGGGACGTTAGACTGTTCAGGGACGTTAGATCAGAATGGCTCGTCACCTGAGCACCTCTGAGCGTGAGAGTGAGCGGGCGGGCGGGCGGTCCTCATGGATTCACATTGTATGCGATGTCCTGGTTCGGTCCATCGCCACCGGCGCAGCCCCACGGACCGAGCGCACGCGGCGGCCAGCGGTGGATCCGGCCGGGCTATTTCACTTCCCGCATGTAGCGCACGAAGTCCTCGTCCAGACGTTCGAGATCGTCGCCGAAGGCGCGGCAGAACTGAGCCAGCCGCTCCGCCGCCGTCTGCTCTGCCAGCGGGCGCAGCTGGGCCATCTCCTGCAGATAGCTCACGTACTGTTCCCGCCGGACGCGCACCAGGTAGTAGGTCAGCGCCCAGGCGCCGGCATACGCGTCGGCGGCCGTGTGCGGATCCCGGAAGCGGGAATCGTCGGTCAGCAGCGTCGGCAACGCGTCGGCAGGGCGTTGGCTGAGCGTCTTGCGGAAGTGCTGGAGATGCACCCGGTTGACTGCGCCGATGTTGCGCCAGCCGCGTGCGTTGTCCAGGTCGGGCGTTTCGAAGTAGACCGCGATCCCTTCGCTGACCCACATCGGGTTCCCCGCAAACCGGGTCTGCAATCCCGTGTTGTACGCCAGCTGGTGTGTCGCTTCATGGACGATCGTGGCCACCGTCCGTTCCGCCGCCGGCTGTGACAGGATCTGGTTGATATGCGAGGCCGAGCTGCCCCCGCGCCGTCCCCTCCGCAGTCCGTCGGCGCCCGTCAGGTCGTACATGGTCACGCGATTCGTCTGCAGGCTGTAGTAACCGAAGATCGAGCCGGACGCTTCGCCCAGCTCCCGGCGGGCGTAACTGGCGTAGGACTCCTTGTCGTTGAACACCAGCGCCACGAGGGGAAACGCCGGTTTCTCGAGGGTTAAGCCGCGGTTTCTCCAGTAGCCGCAGAAGCCCCGATACAGCCGCTCATACAGCCCGCCGCACCACTCGGCGTACGCGTCCGACGTGTTGTAGCAGATCACGTAGTTGGCCGTCCGATGGATCTTGAATCCTCCGGGGAACTCGACGAGCAGTTGCTGGGCGACCGCATCGGGCCCCCAGGCTTCAAACGGCGTCTCGTCCGTTCCGCGGTCGACCACTTCCTCCGGTTGGATGATCCACATCGCGCCGTCGCGTGTCTGGAGCAGCAGGCCGCCGTCCTGCGCCTCGACCAGCACGCGGCCGGCCACTTCCTGGTCGCCCCCCTCCCGCCGCACCGTGACGTGCTCGAGCGCACCGAGGCGGTCGGCCGGCCACCCGCCGCTGAGGCACGCGGCCACGACCAGAACTGCTATGCTTCGAGGACTCACCCGCACCGATTGCCGCTCCCTTGCCTAGCCTTGTCCCACCCCATCTCTCTCTGATTATGGCACACGCTCGCTCGATCGCCAAACCGGCCCAGGGCCGGCCGGCCGCACCGCTATGGGGCCGTCGCGTGTGCCGTCCGGCGCAGGACGACGGCGCTCAGCCACTGGATCGCCGTAGCGACCAGGAGGAATCCGACGATGCTCGTCAAGCAGATGGCGGCCGCCTGATTGGTGACGCCTGCATGTAACAGTCCGAAGACCCGGATCGGGACTGTGGTCACGCCCGCCGGCACCACCAGAATGCTCGCCGGCAACTCACCGCACGCGGTCGCCAGCGACACCAGCCAGGCGACCACCAGGGCCGGCATGCGCAGGCGGACGCCGATGTGCACGAACTGTGTGCGCCAGCCCGCACCGTCGACCAGCGCCGCGTCGAGCACCGCCTGATTGATGCTGCTGAACGCCAACCAGCAGATCACGATGGCCAGGGGCAGACAGCGCCAGGCCGTGGCCAGCACAGGGGCCAGGATCGTCTGATCGCGGAGCCAGATCAGTCCCGGCAGGTCATACGCCGTCAGCAGCTGCAGCAGCACCACGCCCACCAGCGGCCCCAGGACCCCGATGCCGCCCGCCGCCAGGACAACCGCCGGCAGCGCGCGCAGGCCACCGCGTCGCGCCAGCCACGCCAGCGGCGCAGCGGCCACGACGGCCAGCGTCGCAGCGCTCAGACCGATCGCCAGCGTCCAGCACAACGGGCGCCGGAACTCCCACA
>DAISIS010000135.1:0-11764 GCA_036821925.1 Pirellulaceae bacterium | reverse complement strand
GGCGGACGCGGCCGGCGAGCTGGTGTTCCCGCAGCTGCACGCGCCCCAGGCGGCGGCTGAGACGGCCACTTCGGACGGGGGCGACGACTACGCCGCGCTCCAGGCCGACGATGCGGTGCAGCTAGTGACGGCGGCTATCGAGCAAGCGGGACTCAACCGCGTCGCCATCGCGAGGGCCCTGCGTGAGCTGTCCCCCCTGGTCGGCCAGTCGGGGCGCATCGAATGGGATGCGCCCGGCAGCAACACGCGGCGGCCGACGCTCGCAACGCTCGTCGATGGCCGTCTCACACCGCTGCCCAGTGGGCCTTCGCCGGTCGTGCCCGTGGAGTCGCCGTGACCGGGGGTCGCGGGAGGCCGTCAGAGACATCCGTCCAGACGCGGACGGGCCGCGGCCTCAAAGGAGAAGACGCTGCCGACGTGGCAGCCTTCGCAGCGCCGCGGAAAGGCGGTCCAGAGGGCGACCATCGCGGCGGTGCCGGTGCAGTGCGTAAAGGTGACGCACTGCACCTTCAGACGCCGCAACTCGCGAATCGTCATCTCGATCCGTTTGGCCGAGGCGTTCACCAGGTGCATCCCCCCCAGCACCGCCAGGATCGGTCGGTGCGCCGTGATCTCCTGCACGTACCGCAACGTGCTGATAATCCCCGCGTGCCCGCAACCAACCAGCACGACCGATCCGCGATCGGCCTCGAGCACCAGAGCCTGATCATCCGTTAACGGGTCCGGCTGCGTGCACTGTGCGTCCAAGAAGAAACGGCCCCCCACATCTTCAAAGCTCACCACGCGGGGGATCGGGCCGGTCAACGTTACGCCGTCTGCAATCACCTGCGGGTGTTCCACCAGCCGCACGCGCGCAGAGGGGGACGCGAGAGCACGTTGCGTGGCCGCCGGCAGGCCAACCTCCCGAGCCGGACCGTTCTTGGTCTGCACGTATTTCGGCGCCAGCGCCTGAGGATGCAAGAATACCTCTACCGGCCGCTCGCGGCGCAGCGCGACCGGCAGCCCCCCCGTGTGATCGAAGTGCCCGTGACTGACCACGATCATGTCGGCGTCGTGGAGCGGGATCTGCAGTTCGCGCGCGTTGTGTTCCAGCACGCACCCTTGTCCGGTATCGAAGAGGATGCGGCGCCCGTCCCATTCAATCCACAACGCCAGCCCATGTTCGGCCAGCAGTCCCGGCCGGAACACGGAGTTCTCGGCCAGCGTCGTGATGTGGATCGACTGACTCATGGGGCGTTCCTCGACAAATCATGGAGCAGCCATGCTCACCGGCCGGCACCAGGCAGCGGCCCCGGACCACTCCGCCCCGGTTCCCCCGCGGCCGACGGCGGGGCGCTGGCCTGCAGCGCCTCGTGCCGCACATAGTCCTGGATGGCGGCGTGCAGCGTATTGGCGGCCAGCAGCGCGCAGTGCTCCGACGCCGGGGGCAGCCCCCCCAGCGCGGCCAGAATATCCGCCTGCTCGATCTGCGCAGCTGACACCAACGGCCGGCCGGTCGCCAGTTCCGTCGCCATGCTGCCCGCAGCACGCGACGGGCCGCAGCCGGTCGTCGTGAACCCCACGCGGGTGACGCGTTCGACGTCGACCTGAATCCAGAACTCCATCGTATCGCCACACGGCCCCGTGATGCAGGCCTGGCCATTGAATTGCGACAGCGGGCCGTAATTGCGCGGTTGATGATACCGCTCCCGGACCAGCGGTGACACCTGGCCCTGCACGGGCAGAATCTCGTCAGACATCTCGACACTCCTCAACGGCGACCCGATGGCGGGCCTCCGTACGTTCGCATGATCCATCGCAGGCGTATGAAAAAAAGCGAGATCGCCTCGCAGCAAGGCCGCTAACGCCGTATCCAGTTCGCCGGTGACCGCGTTGTACAGGGCGACTCCGGCCGACCGTAAAGACTCGGCCGACCAACAATCGATGCCGCCGCAAATCACGGTGCCGACTCCCAACTCCACCAGCCGGCTGATGCGTTCGTGTGGCGTCCAATCGGCAGCCACCAGGGTCTGACGCCGCACCACGGTCCCATCCTCCGCCTCAACCAGCAGGAACGCCTGCGCGCAGTCAAACCGCGGAGATACCCGGCTTCCGAAGACGGGAACGGCTATCTTCACCGGAGCAGCCTCTCGATGGCACGTCGCACGCCCGCACGGCCATGATTCGCCTCACGCGATCACCCACGCGGACAGCACCTGAAACACCAACCGGCCGGGTCCCAACAGCGGGTCCCAGGTCGAGCTACTGCACATCGGATGCCATGCCCGCTGCCATACCGGACGCCGAGCCACAACTCGCGTGCAGGACACAACTAAGAAGTAACCCGACAGCAGACCAGCCGCACAGCAACATTGCGTTCCCGCACGAATGCAGATTGCAGCAATTGCAGTATCGCAACACCCGCAGCCTATGGTCAAGCGTGCACGCGGTCGCGTTGGGCACGGTCAACCTGGTGCGACGCTGGCCGATGTCAGAACTTCGTCGGTTCTCAGCTCGTGGCTCCGTCGCACTCGGCCGGTCTCCGCTCAGTCTTGGACGCGGACGCAGGCGGCCTGGTTACAGAATTGTCGCGGCCCTCGATCTTCACGGGTCTGGCGTGCGCACCGGCCCCGCCTTGCGTCCCGCCGTGCGGCGGCGTACCGCTGCTCGCGCGGACGCTTCCACTGGTGCCGGGAGCGCGTAGCTGACCGCCATGAAGAGCAAGCCCGCTGCGGCGCAACACAACAAGACGATTTTTCCGGCGCGGTACATGCCGATGGTCCCGACAATCTGCTGTTCGATCGGCGTCAGATTCCGATCGGGTCCGCGCCGCAGATCCTGCCACATGGTCCACACTTGAATCGGGGAGAGCGTATCGACGGCCGCCACGCGTGGCTGGGCCAGCCGCAGGAACCCCCAACCTCCCAGCGACGCGATCACAATGGCCGCACCGATCAGCAGGCGTGTCTGCCGACGGCCCCAGGCTCCTTGTGGGCGACGGGGCCGCGCTCCTGGCGCGTCCACTGCCGGTTCGAGCTCCAGGATTTCTCGCAGCGGCGGCACCACCACGTCGGCACCACAGGCACACCGCACGCGTTGGCCGGCCTGCGTGGTTTCCACGGCCAGTTTCTGACCGCACGCACAGGGGAGCCAGTATTGAGTCTTCATAGGCCGTCAGGTTGTTGTTGATCGCCCACAGCATCGCGTCCCGTCAGCGCTGGCGGGCGGTAGGGGTGGTTGCGTTTGCGCAGCACTTGCGCCGCCAGGATCGTGTCGGCCGGCGGCACGACGATATTCGAATGCGGATTGACCTCGAGCGTGAACGAATCGGGCGGTTCGCGCCGTTGGAGGCGTGCCAGCACCTCGATGCCTCGCACCACACGGCCGAAGACCGTGTGTTCGCCGTCGAGGTGCCGCAGCGGAAGGAAGCTGAGATAGAAACGCGACCCGCTGGTGGCCGGCCCGGTCGACATCATGGCCAAGCTGCCGCGGAAGTGCCGGCGGCAGTTGGGGACGCGGCATTCCTTCAGCACCAGAGGGCCGGCCTCGCCTGTGCCGTCACCGCGCGGGCATCCGGCCTCCGCCATCAGTTCCGCGACGACACGGTAGAAACCCAGTCCGTTGTAGTAGCCCTGTTCGACGAGCCAGATGAAGGTGGCCACGGTATTCGGGGCCTCATTTTCGAACAACTCCAACTCGATTTCTCCCTGGGAGGTGCGCAACAGCACGCAGGGCAGATCATCCGCAGCGGCCTCCGCCGCGCGCAGCTGCTGCTCCTGCTCCCACGCCGTCCTGTAATACTCGATGGTGTCGAGGATCTGGTCGGCTTCGCGCGTGAGGGTCTTGTTCTGGTCTTGCCGGGACAGCCGGATGTGTTTTGCCGCCAATTCGAACTCCCCGACGGCAAAGGCCGCCTTGCCTGCCAGCGCGTACAATTCGGGGAAGGCGACACCGTTGTCCAACAGCACCTGGGCCACGCGGAGCCCGTCTTCATACTCCTCGCCCTGCACGAGCATCATCACGCTGCCGAGCAGGAATCCGGCCAGTTCCACGTTTTCCGCCGGGGCCTGAGCGTATGCGCGCAAGGCCGCCTGCAGCACCTGGTCTTCCGCCGCACGACCGGCTTCGACCAACTCCTCGAAGCGCGCCCGCAGTTCGTCGCGTCGGCGCCCGGACGCGACCTGGTAATCCAGATCCAGCACCGCCAGTTCAGCGACAATGGCGCGCCACGGCCCGAAGGCTTCGTCGAATTGCCGCCGCGCGTCATGCGACTGCACCTGCTGCGGCCCCGCCTGCGCAGCGCGATCCGCACTCGTGTCCTGCACCACCGTGCCGCATCCGGCCGTTCCGCACAGCGCCACCGCTAACAGCCACGCCAGAGAGTCCCGCAGCCTGTTCACGATGCGACTCCTGTGCGGGTGGCTGGCCGTGTGGTGAAGCCCAGCAGCCGGGCGCTGTTGAACAGCACCAGTGCCGCGCCGACGTTGTGCAGCAGGGCTCCGGCCAGCGGGGCGACGATGCCGACCCCCGCCAGCCAGACAAACAGGGTGGATGTGCCAGCCCCCAGCAGCACGTTCTGGTGGATCGTGGTGCGGGTGCGGCGGGCCAGGCGGACAGCCAACGGTAGCCGGCTCAGGTCGTCGGCCATGATCGCCACGTCGGCGCTGCGCAACGCGACGTCCGACGCCGCCGCCCCCAGGGCAATGCCGATATCGCTCCGGGCCAGCGCCAGGGCGTCATTCACGCCGTCCCCCACCACCATCACCAGGCGACCGGCGTCCCGCTCGGCACTGACCACCTGCAGCTTCTCTTCAGGCAGCACTTCCGCCACAATCTGGTCCACGGCCAGGTCGCGTCCGATCTGTTCGGCTACCCCGCGCCGATCGCCGGTCAGCAGCACCGCGCGGGTCAGTCCCAGTGCGCGCAGTTGCCCCAGCGCGTCCTTCGCTTCCGGCCGCACCCGATCGGCCAGCAGGAAACAGCCGAGCGTTTCCGCACCCGCGCTGGAGGTCCGGCCGATTCTCGCCAGCCACACCACGGGCCCCGTGTGGTCCGGCGTCTGAGGAACCTCGATCCCCTCCGACACCAGCCAGGAGCGTCTCCCCAACAGCCAGCGATCCGCTGCGCACTCGGCCAGCACCCCTTCCCCGGCCACTTCTTCCGCCCGCAGCGGCTCGCCGGTGTCCGGCACCCGGTCGCTGGCCGCCGCGTGGACGATGGCCCGGGAGACCGGGTGCCGCGATGCCCGGGCGCACACCAGGGCGGCGTGGAGCACATCGCGCTGACTGTGTCCGTTGAGTGTGTGCACGGCGGCCACTTCGAGTCGCCCGAGCGTGACCGTACCGGTCTTGTCCAACACCACAGTGTCGGCGTCCGACAGCGACTCGAGAAACCGCGTATTCTTGATCAGGATGCCGACACGCGACGCGGCGGCCAGCGCCGCCACCATGGCCGTCGGGCCGGACAGGATCAACGCGCCGGGGCAGCCCACAACCAGCACCGCGACAGCCCGCGACATGTCGCGCGTGATGAACAGCACCACGCCCGCCACAGTCAGGATGATCGGCAGGTAGTACCCGGCGTACTGCTCGATGAGCTTCAACACAGGTGTCTTCGACTGCTCGGCGCCCCGTAACAGCTCGACCACCCGCCCCAACGTTGTGCGGGTGCCGGTGCGGGTGACGCGAAGCTGCAGCACGCCCGACAGGTTCATCGACCCGGCGTAGGCTGTGGCTCCCGGACCAAGATCCGCCGGCACCGACTCCCCGGTGATCGACGACTGGTCGACCGACGAGTGGCCCTGCACAATCTCGCCGTCCGCCGCAATCAACTCGCCGGGACGCACCAGCAGCAGATCGCCGGCCGTGAGCGTCTGCGGGTCGACCTCCCGTTCTCCGTCCGGTGTGAGCAGTGTGGCCTGCCGGGCATGGAGCCTGCTGAGCCCTTCGATGGCCGCCTGGGCTCCCAGAATACTGCGTTCCTCCAGGAAATGCCCCAGACTCATGATCACGGGAATGAGGGTGGCGGTGACGAAGTTACCGGTCGCCATGGCGGCCAGGGTCGCCAGCGCCACCAGCTGATCGCCAAACGAGTTGGGATCCATGGTGACCGCGCCGCGCACGGCGGCGACGAAGATGGGCAGCGCCACGACGCAGGCCGCCAGGGCGATAATCAGGTCGGCCACCTCGTCCAACTCCGGCGGACCGAACCGCTGCTGCACCAGCCCCACGGCCAGCAAGCCGCCGGCGAGCATGGCCGAGCCGAGCTGGATGGTGATCTTGCCCCGTTCCCACAGCGTCAAGGGCACGTCTAGCGCGCGTTCCGCGTGGGCGGAGACGGGACTGGCAAATCGATTCACAGGGGCGCTCCTACTCGTCCAGTATCGCACGGTCTGCCGGGGAGACGAGATCCACCTTGCCGACGCGCGTCAGGACCTGCTCCAACGTTTCCAGGTAGATGCGGTTGCGCACCAGTTCCGGGTTCTTGCGGTATTCGCTGTACAGTTGCTCGAAGACGGAGTATTCCTCCATGGCGCGGGCGTTGAGCGTATTCTGGTGCGCGGCAGCGGCCTGGATGAGGCGATTGCGTTCGGCCTCCGCCTGGGGAACTTCCCGGGCCGCGAACCCTTCGGCTTCCCGCTTCTTGGTCTCCACGTCGATCTGAGCGCTCTGCACATCGCGAAACATGCCGATCACATGCCGCGGCGGCTGCAGCTGCTTGAACTCCATGGCCGAGATCGCCATGCCACAGTCGAGCCGGTCGAGCCGCTCCTGCGCGCGGCTGCGCACGGTGGCCGCCAGCCCTTCTGTCGCGCCCTCTGACCCGGCCGGCGCCCGCTGAAGCCGCAGCACGTCATCGACCGTCCAGCCGGAGATGGCCTGGGTCAACGCAGCCAGCACAATGTCGTGCAGGATGGCCGGCGGGTCGGCCGTCCGCAGGCGATAGGCCACCGGGTCGGTGATCCGGTACTTGACCACCACCTGGGCCTGCACGATGTTCTGATCGCCGGTCAGGCAGTAGCCCTCGAGCACCGGATCGATGCGATCGAGCGTGGCCGCCCCTTCGAGCCCCTTCCAGACTTCGTTGATGACCACCTCCCCTTCCTGCTTGGCCGGCACCTGGATCACCTCGTCAATCGGATAGGGGAAGGCCGGCAGCAGCCCGGGCTCGTGGACCTGCGTGGCGGGGGACTGCCCCTGCAGGCGGCCGAACCGCAGCAGCAGCCCGACCTGATCCGGGTCCACCTCCTGGATTCCTGAGAAACAGAAGAGCACCAGCAGCAGGAGCATGACCCAGCGGAACATGCGAAGTCCGGCCTGCAGCCCCTCGAAGACAATCGGCGTGTGCGAGTCGCGACTCATCGTGGCGCGTCCTCCGTGGCAGGCTGCCGCAGCGGCAGATCGGTGGAGGTGGGCGGGTGCAACGCCGGGCGGAGGCGGTCGGGCATCTGCGGCGGCGTCGACAGCACGTCGAAGAACCCCTGATCGGTCCGCAGGATCACCGTGGCCTGGGAACCGAGCGTTTTCTTGATCGCCTGCAGTGAGCGCCAGAAGCGATAGAAATCGGGGTCGAGCCGGTGGGCCTGAGCATAGATGTCCGCCGCCTCCTTTTCCGACTGCCCGAGGATCCTGCCCGACTCCTCCCGCCCTTGACGCCGAATCCCTTCGCACTTGACCAGCACTTCATCGCGGATCTGCTGCGCCTCCCGTTCCCCCTCCGCGCGGATCTTGCCGGCCTCGGCCCGCCGCTCGGCCCGCATCTGCGCCAGCACCGTCGTGATGTTCTCCTCGGGGTAGGCAATCCGCTTGATGCCCACCTGCTCCACCACCACGCCGAACTTATCGCGGGCCGAGGGGGCGACGTCGCCGAGAATCGCCTGCTCGATCTCCTCGGTCTTGATTTCCCCGGGCGTGGTGGAGACCAGGGCCGCGAGGTCGTAGCGGCCCAGGTGGAAGTTCTTGCTCGCGGCCGCCATCCCGTCGAGCTTCATCTCGGCCGCTTCGGGCGTGCCGAGCGACTGCAGGAACAGCTGCGGATCGTCGACACGCCAGACAGCGTACGTCAGCAGGATGACATTCTTCTGGTCGCGTGTGAGCGTGGCGGTGAAGGGGGAATTGTAGAGCCGCCGCCGCACGTCGATGGTATGCACCCGCTCGATGGGCCACGGCCACTTCCAGGCCAACCCGGCCTCGCGCAGTGCACGCACCGGATCGCCGAACCGCGTCACCACCGCATTGGTCCCCTCGACCACCTGGAAGTACATGCTGTACGCAATGATCAGTCCGACCACCGCACTTGCCAGCACAAGGCGAATCACAATTGCCAGGACAGACGGTCGGCCAGCGGCCGATTCGTGCTCGTGGAGCGTCATTTCACTGCACCTTTCTGCGGCAGGAAATCCGGGTTCGTGAAGCCGGCGTCGCGGGTCAACGGCACGGGATCTTCCCCGACCGCCGCCCGGCCGCGGTGGTCCAGCAGAATCCCGCCAGATCCCTCGGCGACCGCCTGATCAACCAGCACGAACCGCTTCTGCTCGAGAATCTCCTCCAGGGCCTCAAACCACAGTCGCAGCTGGAACGGCTCGGGCGCCACCGCGTAGGCCTCGCCGATAGCCAGGAATTGCGACGACTCGCCCAGCGCCTCCCCAGTGCGTCGCGCGGCCTCCACCTTGGCTGACGCGATCGCCGACGCGCTCTCCTGCTGCACATTGGCGACCCGTACAGCGGCGTCGCCCAGCGCCTCGATGTGGACCCGTTCGGCGTCAATCCGCGCACTGATCACATCCAGATAGTCGGCAGCCGCCTCGACCGGCGGGTGCAGCCCCATTAGCGCCACATCGACCACTTCGATGCCCAGGTGGTTCGACTCGACATACCCCCGCAACGTCCGCTCCAAATGGTCCGCAAACTGCGCGCGATTCGCGGTCAACACCTCGCGCAGCGTGGTGCTGCGCGTCGACTCCGTCAACGTGCGGTACGCGTAGGCCTCGAGCGCGTCGTCCGGGTTCTGGCACTGGTACACGTAGTCCAGGAAGCGGGACCGGTCTTCGTGGATCTTGTAATACACCGCGCAGTCGATGGCCACCAGCTCCGATCCGTTGCCCAGTACCAGCGCGAACTCCTCCTGCGCGTGCTTCTGACTCCACAGGAAATTCGACTGCCGGCCGGGGTTGCTCACGAACCCGATCGGCCTGACCACCACACGTTTGACCGGATAGCGCACCACGCGTCCAAACGGCCAGGGCAGTTTCGCATGGAGGCCGGGTGGCAAAGGGGCGGCTTGGATACGTCCCAAGCTCTCCCGCACCCCCAGCTCGTCAATCTGCACGATCGCCAGGCTGCTGAGTCCCCACAGCAGCAGCCCGACGAGCAGCAGCGTCGGCATGACCGAGCGGCGGACGAACCGCAACGCCCACGACGACCGGAAACTGACCCCCCAGCGTGCTTCGAGCGCATCGAAGAAACTGCGTACCGGATTGCCGTGCACGAACACCGCCTCGCGCACCGCCAGTCGCAGCGGTTCCATGACCCACGCGCCGTCCTCCGGCTGGGCCAGCCAGGCGCGCAGCAACCGGGCCAGTTGCTCGATCCCCACCACGATCACCCACCCCAGCAGCAGGGGCCGGCCCACACTGTCACCACCGGCCACACCCAGCTCAGCAGCAGCACGGCGGCCGTCAGTACGCACGCCCACTGCAACTCGCGGAACAGCAGCGTCAGCGCCGCGCGTTCCGGCAACTCCTCCGCCGCGACCGCAGCGAACGAGCGGGCCAGCATCAACCAGACACAGGAGCCGGCCAGGCAGACCAGAGCCAGCGCCGTCGCCGCGCTGGTGGCCGGCAGCGTCCCGACAGTCTCGCCCCTCGATAGCCACAGTGCCCGCCCGGCCAGCGCCACGATCGCGGCGGTCGGGATCAGCGCCAGGAACAGGTAGTGGAGCTTGCGCGCGTGGTCGAGATCCCACAAACCGCGTGCCTCGTCCGGTTCCTCGATCGCGCGACGCTCCGCGTCCCAGGACAAATACCGGTCCGCCGCGCGCTGGTCGTCCGCCCCCTCCTCCGCCGTCTTGCACGCCGCGGCATAACGACGCCGCAGGGAATCAGCGTGCAGACAGATCCAGGCCGTCAGCGCCGCCAGGACCATGTCCCAGGCAAGCGCCTGCAACATGAACAGCTCTTGCGCCGCACCGTACGCAGCGACAACACACAGGCTCACGGTCGTCAGCAGCGCTGCGGTCAACACCAGGTTGCGGTGGCGGAGCCCCGGCGGAGGACCTGTCGAACCAGGCGACGACGCCGGATCGTGTACATCAACGTCAGACATCGGATGGCTTCTTCACAAACAGCAAGGGAAACACAATATCGCTCGTGCAGCACGGCACCCACACGGCCAGGAACAGGAAGACAGTCAGCGCCGCGTAGCCGGTGACGCTGATTCGGTCACCCATCGCCATCGTCATGTGGAACAGGGACGCCCAGGTGCTCAACAGCACGTGCCCGGCGTGCGTTAGCCGCGTGTGCGGCCAGCCATAGCCCAGTGCAATGCCCGCCACCGCCAGCGGATTGACGAGCCACCACTTCTCAATGAACCCCAGATGAATCCCCCGCTGAGGCAGCGCCAGCAGACACTCGCCGATATACGGAATGAGACAGTCGCTCAAGGTCGCAATCCCCACCGATCCGACGTACCCCACCACGATGGCACCCCACAGGCTGCGCTGACTGTGCAGCCGGTACATGGCAGTCGTTACCAACGCACTGAGCAGTACATGCAGCGGGTGCAACCCCCAGAACAAACTGACCGACACCGAACGCGGCACGTGCACAGCCATGAAGGCAACCATAATGACGACGCCGGTCAGCGTACCGAGCATGGTGAACGGCGCATGTGCCTTGAGCTGCGTCGTCACCAACGCCGCCAGCCCCGCGACGCCCGACCGCAGCGCGCCCAGGTTCGCCGGCGGCGCGTTGCAGGGCGCTTCCGGGTCCTGCGGTGACGGTGCATTGGGATCGTTCTGCAGGTTGTGCGACAGATGTCCCGTCATGGTCCCTCGCCTTCCGCATCGATCGTCGTACAGGCCGGCGACGGCCGCAGCACCATGCGGCCCTCCGGGCAGCCGATGTCGCGGGCAATCACCGGACATTTGACCCGCAGCAGGAAGAATATCCGCTGGGTCGACGTGCAGAGCGTTTCGTAATTGCCCTGCCCCTTGGCAATCACCAGGTCCGCGCGGGCAAAACGCCGCTGAAATGCCTCGCTGCAGTCCGCAAGGATCGTCCCGGGCGCGTCGGAGCCGTTGTCGATCACCGGCACCAGGTCGGGTAGTCCGGCTGCCTGCGCATCGTCCCAGGTCGCGTCATTAATCACCGGACCTCCCTTGACCGCCACCGTCACCTTGCCACGCGGCATCTGCTCGATGAGCAACCGGTCAAACACGATTTCGCCCGCGTTGTCGGTCAGATACAGCACGTCGCGCGACGCGGCGATGGCGTCCGCCAATGCTGATACGTCGCCAGCGAGCGGTTCGTTCAGCGCCGCGTCGATCGCATCCCGGATCTGCGTGTCGTCCAGCCCGCTCTTCACCCCCAGATCCATTATGTTGCCCGCGATCGCCAGCCGCACGGCCGCTTCCCAGGGATCGCGGCTGGCGGCCAGCCGCTGCCGACACTCCGGCAACAACTCCAGCGCCCAGCGGTTGAAGCGGTCCTTGCTGGCACGATACGGCTCACCGTGCCCGCAGAGCTGCCGGATCCGCCGGTGCTCCTTCTGCGCCAGGGCGGCCGGCG